>JAVHLZ010000008.1:5000-47006 GCA_031081675.1 Armatimonadota bacterium | reverse complement strand
TACGCCCGGGCCCACTCCCTGGAACAGGTCGGCCAGCGCCTGCGGGCGATCTATCAGAACTTGCTTCACTAGGGAAGAGGGAAGAAGGAAGAGGGAAGACCCTGCTCTGGCATGGCCTTCTTCCCTCTTCCCTCTTCCTTCTTCCCTTCTTTACCGCCGGGGCAGGGACAGGCCGTGGGCGGTCTTCTCCCAGGTGGTGTGGCCGGTGACGGCGCTGCGCACGAAGCGGTGTACAGCCAGGGGCACCACCAGGAGCCGGTGGAGGGAGAAGATCCCCGAACGGACCACCACCGGCATGAGCGCCCACACCCGCCCCTGCAGCTGCAGCCCCAGCGCCGTCAGTACGGCTACCGTCAACGCCGCCGAGGCCGCCGTGGTCAGGGGGCGGGGCAGCTGCAGGTACAGGACCACGGCGCCGGCGGCGTCCAGCGCGGCATACAGATAGGAGGTCAGCAGGCTCAGGGTCACCAGCAGCCCGCCGCTGAGGAAGACGACCATGTCCAGCTTCTTGAACAGCGACATCCGGCCGAAGAGGATGGCGGGCAGGTGCTCGCCCAGGCACCGCAGGGCTCCCTCAAACCACCGCACGCGCTGGCGCAGGAGATCCCGCAGGTGCGGAGGGGCCTCCTCCCACACCACGGCCTCCTCGCAGTAGCGGATCTCCCATCCGGCCAGGTGCAGCCGGATGGTCAGGTCGATGTCCTCGGTGAGCGCCTCCTCGCGCCATCCCCCCACCTCGTCCAGGACGTCGCGGCGCACCAGCAGGCCGTTGCCGGAGAAACTGACCATTCCCCCCAGCCAGCGGCGCGCCCGCTGCAGCGGGTGGTAGAACAGCCGGTACTCGTCGTCCTGGACGCGGGTCAGGAGGTTCTGCCCGGCGTTGTACAGCTGCCGCTGGGCCTGCACCCCGCCCACCCGCGGGTCGTCCAGCAGGGCGACCATCGTCCGCAGGAAGTCCGGGCGGACCCGCGCGTCGGCGTCGAAGACGGCCACCACCTCGCCGCGGGCGCGGGCGATGCCGAAGTTCAGGGCCGCCGCCTTGCCCACGCTCCCCGGCGGGGTGCGCACCACCCGCACCGGGAGCTCCGCGGCCAGCCGGTCCAGGAGGACGCCGGTGCGGTCGGTGGACTGGTCGTCCACCACGATGACCTCAAACCGCCGGCGCCCGCCCTCGGCATAGTCCAGGGCGCACAGGCTGCGCACGGTCCCCTCGATCACCGCCTCCTCGTTCTTGGCTGGCACCACGATGCTGACAAAGGGCAGGCGGTCAGGCGGTGCCGGACGGCGCGGCCGCGGGCTGAGGGCACCGACCAGGACCATGAGCGCCCCGAATCCCCCCACGGCCAGGACCAGCCCCTGCAGCCAGGTGACGTCCACGAAGACCACGCGCAGCCATGCCAGGTCGCGATAGCGCAGGCTGTGGGCCACCCCCGCCACCCACAGCACGGCGAGGGCCACCAGAACCAGGGATCCGGATCGGGAGCGCATGCGGCCTCGGTTATTGTCTTGGGCGCGAGGAGGCCAGTTCCTGCAACGACCGGGTGTAGGGCGGCGTGGCCACGCCGACGTCGGTGACGATGGCGCTGATCAGGTGGTGCGGCGTGATGTCAAAGGCGATGTTCATCGCGGGCATGCCGGGCGGAGCCACCGGCACGCCGGCGATGTGGGTGATCTCCTCGGGGCGGCGCTCTTCCACTGGAATGGCGTCACCCGTGGCGGTCCGGAAGTCGACGGTGGACAGGGGGGCGGCCACGATGAAAGGGATCTCGTGGGCCCGCGCCAGGACCGCCAGAGTGTAGGTGCCGATCTTGTTGGCGGTGTCGCCATTGCGGGCGATGCGGTCGGCGCCCACCACCACCCGGTCGATGCGTCCGGTGCGCATGAGCCACCCGGCGGCGTTGTCGGTGATGAGGGTGGCCGGGATGCCATCCCGCAGCACCTCCACCGCCGTCAGGCGCGCCCCCTGCAGGACCGGGCGGGTCTCGCACACGTAGACGTGAATGCCCTTCCCCTGCTCGTGGGCCGCCCGCAGGATCCCCAGGGCCGTCCCGTAGTCCACCGTGGCCAGGCTGCCGGTGTTGCAGTAGGTGAGGATGCGCTCGCCGGGGCGGATCAGGGCCGCCCCGTGGGCGGCCAGGGCGCGGTTGCTGGCCGCATCGGCCGCGGCCAGCGCCTGGGCCTCGGCCAGGAGCCGGTCGGCCAGGACGTCGGGGGGTGCGTCGGACAGGCCGTCGGCGACCGCCAGCACCCTCTCCACGGCCCAGCGCAGGTTCACCGCCGTGGGGCGGGTGGCCAGCAGATCCTGGGCGGCGCGACGCAGAGCCGACCGCTGGGCGGCGGCCCCGTCCGCCGCCGCCGACCGCGCCGCCAGCGCCAGACCGTACGCTGCGGCGGCGCCGATGGCCGGCGCCCCCCGGACCTTCAGCGAGCGGATGGCGTCGGCGACATCGGCGGCGGTCCGGCAGCGCAGATACCGCTCCTCGGCCGGCAAGGCGGTCTGGTCCAGTACGACCAGGGCGTCTCCGTCCCACCGCAGGCTGCGCAGCATCTTCCCCTCGCGGACCGGATCACTCCAGGGGGAACGCGGAGCGGACATCGTCCACCCCCGGGTCGGCGGTGATGACCACGTGGCTGGGCGCGAACAGGAAAATCTCCTCCGCCACCCGGTGCAGATGCCCGTCCAGGGCGTAGGTCACGCCGCTGGTGAAGTCCACAATCCGCCGGGCCAGGTCCCCGGAGGTTCCCCGGAGATTCACCACCACCGGACGGCGCATCTTGAGATAGTCGGCGGCCGCCCGGGCGTCGTCGAACGTCCGCGGGTGCAGGACCACGATTTCCTGCGGCGTCCGGGACGCCAGGTCCACCACCGTCCCGGGCCGCCGGCCGTCGCCGGCGTCCTCCCCCTCGCCGTCGGCAAACCCCAAAAACATCATCAGGCGCTGCAGTGCGCTCACGGGATCCTCCCGATCGTCTCCCCTCCCCGGCGTTGCGTCTCCTCTCCCGTCGCCCTGGCGTTGCCGGTCAGGGGGCCGGGCCGAAGAGGGCCCGGCCGATCCGGACCATGGTGGCGCCTTCTTCTACGGCCACGTCGAAGTCCTGGCTCATGCCCATGGACAGATGAGGCAGATCAGCCACGCCCCGCCGCGCCAGGTCGTCCCGCAGCTCCCGCAGCCGGGCGAAGACCGGCCGGACGGCCTCCGGGTCGTCGGCCACGGGCGCGATGGTCATCAGGCCCACGACCCGCAGCCCCGGCAGCCGGGACAGGGCCCGCACCAGCTCTGCGGCGTCCGCCGGCGCCACCCCGAACTTCTGCGGCTCGCCCGCCACGTTCACCTGGACCAGCACCTCCAGGGGGCGGCGTGTCCGGCGGCTCAGCTCCTCCCCCAGGGCCAGCCGGTCCACCGAGTGGATGAGCGCAAACAGCTGGGCGGCCTGCCGGGCCTTGTTGCGCTGCAGGTGGCCCACCAGGTGCCACCGCAGCCGGGCCGCCACCTCGCCCAGGGCCTGGATCTTGGCGGCGGCCTCCTGCACACGGTTCTCGCCGACGTCGGTGATCCCGCAGGCGGCGGCCTCGAGGATCCGCGCCGGATCCACCCCCTTGGTCACCGCCACCAGCGTGACATCCTCGGGCTGCCGCCCGCTCCGGAGGGCCGCGCGGGCGATCCGTTCCCGGACCCGGGCGATCCGGGCGGCGAGCTCGGACACCATCACCGTATTCTCCCCCCACCGGGGGTTCCCTCCGCCGCTGACCCCGGCGGCGGGCCAGAGGCGGGACCGCCCCTGCCGGAACCGCAGGGGATCTCGCGCCGGGTGCGGGGCGTCAGGGTGGCAGGGCGATGAGCGCCGCCTGGCGGCCGGTGGTCCCATCCCGCCGGTACGAGTAGAACAGGTCGGGGTGCTCGTAGGTGCACCACGCCAGGGTCTCCACCTGCGCGGGGGGGACGCCCGCGTCGACCAGCTGCCGGCGCACCGCCCCGTGCAGATCCATCCGCCAGTGGCCCGGCCGGCTCGGGGTCAGTACGTCTTCCCACCACGGCCACCGGCGCAGGCGGGCGACCACCGGCTCGTCCACCTCGTAGTGACAGGCCAAGATGGCCGGACCCAGCGCCGCCCGCAGGTCCTCCGGGCGGGAGCCGAACCGGTCGGCCAGCACCAGGACCGCCTGCACGGCCACCCCGGCGGCGATCCCCCGCCACCCGGCATGCACCGCCGCCACCACCCGCGCCCGGGGATCGGCCAGCAGCACCGGCACGCAGTCGGCCGCGTGCACGGCCAGGACCACCCCCGGCTCGGCGGTGGCGAGGCCGTCGGCCCCGGGGATGACCTGGCCGTCGTCGGCGCGTCCCACCACCGCCACCACGTCTCCGTGGACCTGGGCCGTCTCCACGTGGGCCCATCCCCCGGCGCCCAGGGCCTCCAGAACCCGCGCGCGGTTGGCCGCCACGGTCCGCGGGTCGTCGGAAGACCCCCGCCCCAGATTCAGCCAGGCCCAGGGGCCGGTGCTGGCGCCCCCGGTGCGGGTGGTGAAGGCGTGCACCACGCCCAGCGCCCGCAGGTGGTGAGACGTCAACAGCAGCGGCTCCACGGGCGGTGGCGCCGGGGCGGAGGGCTCAGACCACCCGCTCCCGGATGGCGGCGCTGAGGTAGTCCAGCACGGCCACCACCAGAGTGATGGCCCACACGGCGGTGGCGGCCTGGCGGTACTGCAGCAGGTTGATGTACTGCTGGAGGATGAACCCGATCCCTCCCCCGCCCACGAACCCGATGACGGTGGACATGCGCACGTTGGTGTCCCACCGGTAGATGGTGAAGGCGATGAACGGGGGCACGATCTGCGGAACCACCGCGTAGCGCACCACCTGCAGCGGGCTGGCCCCGGTGGCGGTGATGGCCTCGATGGGGCCGGGATCGATGGACTCGATCTGCTCCGAGTACAGCTTCCCCAGGGCGGCCACCGAGTGCAGGGCCAGGGCCAGCACGCCGGCGAACGGCCCCAGGCCCACCCACACGGTGAAGATGATGGCCAGGATGAGCGGCTCGATGGACCGCATGATGTTGAAGAAGGACCGGGTGAGGAAGTACACGGTGGTGCCCAGAGGGTTCTTGGCCATCAGGTTCTTGGCGCCCAGGAACGACAGGGGGACGGCGACCACCACCGCGATGGTGGTGCCCATCAGGGCCAGAAAGACCGTCTCCACGATCTTCTGCGCGACCAGCACCAGCGTTTTGCTGGGCCGCAGCGGGCCGCTCTCCCAGGTGACCCGGGCGGCCAGGCGCTGCTGGGCGCCCCGGGGGCCGGCCTCCGGGCCCCGGAAGGCCTCGGGGACGGTGATGGTGACCTCAAACGCCCCCTGGGCGTCGGTGCGGAAGGTTGCCACCGGCTGGGGGTTGCCGATGGGGTTGACCCAGAACAGCGTGCCCGCGCTGTGGGGCCGGAACCCGCGACCCCGCACGGTCAGGGACTCCCCCACGGCCGTGACGCGGGTGGGAACCAGCAGCTGCGGGCCCCCGGGGGGCGGGGCGACATCCTCGGGCGGCACCGACGGGTCGACGGACATGCCCAGCTGGACCTCCTGGGTCTGGACCGGGCGGGAGAGGACGTCGGGGCGGAACAGGTCCACCACGAAGGGGCGGACGAAGCGGGCCCCCGAGACCAGCTCGGGCAGGTCGATCTGGGTGACCCGCCACCCGTAGGAGTACACCACCACCAGGACCAGCAGCAGCCCCAGGAACTTGGCGCTCTGGAACCACGGCCGCGGCCGGGTCACCGGAGCCGGTGCCGGCACGACCTCCTGGCTCACGTGATCTCCACCTCCACGGCCTCCTCACCGTAAATCTCCCGAAAGCGCCGGGCGTCGATGTCCGTGGGCAGGCCGTCGAAGATGATGCGCCCGGCCTTCAGGGCCAGGATGCGGGTGCCGTACCGCCGGGCGAGGCTGAGGAAGTGGAGGGCGCACAGGACGGTGATCCCGTCCTTCTTGTTCAGCTCCTCCACGTACTTCAGGACCGAGTGGGAGGTGGCGGGGTCGAGGCTGGCCACGGGCTCGTCGGCCAGGATCAGGGTCGGTTCCTGCATCAGGGCCCGGGCGATGCCCACCCGCTGCTGCTGGCCTCCGCTGAGCTGGTCGGCGCGGCTGTACGCCTTGTCGGCGATGCCGACCCGCTGCAGGTTGTGCAGCGCCCGGGCGACCTCCTCCCGGGGGAAGTAATTCAGCAGCGCCCACCCCGGCGGCAGATACCCCAGCCGCCCCGTCAGCACGTTGGTGAGCACCGGCATGCGCCGCACGAGGTTGAACTGCTGGAAGATCATGCCGATGTGCCGGCGGACCCGCCGCAGCTCCGCCGGGGACAGGCTGGTGATGTCCACGCCGTCGATGTAAATCTTCCCGGCGGTGGGCTCGATCAGCCGGTTGATGCACCGCATCAGGGTGGACTTGCCCGATCCCGACAGCCCGATGATGACCACAAACTCCCCCGGCTCGACGCTGAAGGTGACGTCCCGCAGCGCCACCGTGCCGTCGGGATAGATCTTGGTCAGACCCTCTACCCGCAGAGACGATCCCTTCACGGCGGCCTCCCGACAGCCGGGGAGGAGGGCGGCCGCCCTCCTCCCCACCCGTCCCTCACGCCTCCGGGACGCCGCCCTAACAGCGCCCCGCCGTCCGCCCTCGGGACGTCCCGCCCACGGCTGCTAGCGGGCCAGCTTCTGCAGATCCAGGCCCAGATAGGTTGCCGCATCCCGGATGGGCTGGAAGTACCAGTCCCCGATGGGGATCACGACCCGCCCGCCCCGGCGCACGATCCGCTCGGCGATGCTCGGGGGGAAGCGGATGCCCAGCTGGCGGACCTGCTCGTCGGTGAGCTCCACCACGTCGGTCAGGCCTTCGATGCTGTACAGGTTCCGCAGCGCCTCCTTGCCCTCGGTGGTGGTGGCGATGCGGAGCAGGCGGTCCTTGATGCGCGCCCGCATCTCCGGGCTCAGCCGCACGCTCAGGCTCCAGGTGTCGTTGGGAATGGGGTTGGTGTAGGCGATGGGCTTCACCTTTTCCATCACGTCGGGGAACTGGGCCTGCACGGTGGTCCGGGCGTCCTCAAAGGTGGCTCCGCCGTCCACCTGCCCCCGGTAGATGGCCAGGATGACGTTGGGGTGGGAGCCGGCGAAGACGGTCTGGGAGAAGAAGGTGTCGGGGTCGTAGCCCATCTTCTTGAGCATGGCCGCCGGGAACAGGTATCCGGAGGTGGAGGCGGGATCCACGAAGGCGAACCGCTTGCCCCGCAGTTGCTCGATCCGGGTGATGCCGCTGTCGGCGCGGACGCTGATCTGCGCCCGGTAGTAGGGCAGCCCGAACCGGACCGAGATGGCCGCCACCTCCACGCCGCACTTCTGGTGCGCCAGGACGTAGCTGAACGGGTTGAGGGCCCCGATGTCCGCCCGCCCGGCGCACATGGCCTCCACGGCGGCCGTGTAGCTGGTGGAGACCACGGCCTCGACCGGAATCCCCAGCGACACGCTGAGCATCCGTCCCAGGATCTGACCGCTGGTGAGAATGACGTCGGTCTCCCGGGAGGGGACGAACACCATCACCAGTTTGCTCTGGCCGACGGCGGTCCCGGCCGGGAGGCCGACCAGCGTCACCGCCAGGGCCAGCGCCACACCCAGCAGGCCTACCCTGCGCTGCATCGTCACGCGTGTCCCTCCTCCTCTCTGATGCTCCTGCGCTGCAGTTCGGGACTGAAGGAAACCCCTCCTCCGCCGCCCGTCCGGGCCTCCGCCGCCAGCTCGCGCACCCGCGCCCGGATGCGGTCGAGCCCGCACACCACCTCGCCGTCCACCACCAGGATGGGGCTGCCGTAGAGGTGGTAAGCGGCGACGATCTCCTCCGCCGCCTCCGGGCTGAGGGAGCGCTGCTCGAAGGGAATCCCGCAGCGGCGCAGTTCGCCCAACACCGTCCGCGCGTGCCCGCAGTGGGGGACGCAGTAGACGATGACGGTGGGCATCCGCAGGCCCCCCTAGCCTCGCCGCTCCAGAGGCACCAGAGGCCGCGGCGGCGGGCCCGTATACCGGGCCCGGGGCCGGATGAGCCGGTCGTGGTACTGCTCCCGGGCGTGGGCGCACCACCCGCTGACCCGGGCGCAGGCGAAGATCGACGTGCACAGGTCGGCGGGGATGCCCAGGGCGTGGTACACCACCGCCGAGAAGAAGTCCACGTTGACCGGCAGGTCCGTCTCCCGGCGCATGGTCTCGTACACCCGGACCGCGGTCTCGTACACCCGCGCCGTACCGGCCTCCTCGCTGAGCTGGCGGGCCATCTCCCGCAGGACTCCGGCCCGCGGATCATCCACCCGGTAGACGGCGTGGCCGAACCCCGGAATCCGGTTTTCGGGGCGGGCGCGCTCCTCTTTGGACATGCGGGCGCGCTCGGCCAGCCGGCGCTGGATGTATCCCTCCGCGCGCTCAGGCTCCCCGATCTCCAGCAGCATGGCCAGCACATCCTCGTTGGCCCCACCGTGACGGGGACCTTTGAGGGTGCCGATGGCGGCCACCACGGCCGAATGCAGGTCGGTGTGGGTGGCGGCCGCCACCCGGACTGCGAACGTGCTGGCGTTGATCTCGTGCTCGGCGTGGAGCACAAAGATCATGTCCATGGTCCGCGCCGCCACCGGGCTGGGCGGGCGGCCGGTCAGCGCGTACAGAAAGTGGGCAGCCGTCCCTCCCTGCGGATGCGCCGGGACCACCGGGCGGCTGCGGCGCAGGTTATGCCAGGCCGCCACCATCGCCGGGATCTGGGCGGTCAGGCGCACCGCCTTGCGGCGGACCGCGGCGTCGTCGGTGGCCCGGCCGTCGGGATCGACCAGGCCCGCCACCGATACCGCCGTCCGCAGGACATCCAGGGGGTGGGCGGCGGGAGGACACGAGCGCAGGGAGGACAGGACGGGCTCGGGCAGCGCCCGGGCGTCGGCCAGGCTGGCGGTCAGCGCCGCCGCCTGCGCCCGGGTGGGCAGCTCGCCCTCCCACAGGAGGTGGACCACCTCTTCGTACGTGGTGTGCAGGGCCAGGTCGCGGATATCGTAGCCGCGGTACAAAAGGCGCCCCGCCTCCCCATCCACGGTCGAGATGGCGGAGGTGACCGCCACCACGTCCTTCAGTCCTGCCCGGAACTCCACCCCCATGGATCTGCCTCCGCGGACCGCCGGACCCATTCTAGCAGGTCGCGCGGGCGTCCGGCCGGCGTCACCCGTCCGCTGGCAGCTCGGCCGGACGACCCGGCCAGGACAGCGGCCCTCCCGCGGGCACCTCCACGACCACCGCGATGCCGTCGGGGTCCCGCACCCGCACGGCCAGGTGCTCCCCTCTGTCCCGAACGTCCTCCACCGCCACCCGGTGACGGCCCAGGCGGGCCCGCACCGCCGGCCACGCCGCGGCCGACGGCAGGCGGACCGAGAACTCGCGCAGGCCCGGGGCGTCCGCCTGAGGTGAGGGCAGGTCGGTGCCGGCCCAGATGTTCACCCCCACGTGGTGGTGGTAATCCCCCGCGGCGTAGAACCGCGCCCCGGGATAACTGCGCTGGGTGACCACGAACCCCAGGGCGTCGGCGTAGAACCCATCGGCCCGGTCCAGATCCGTGACGTGCAGGTGGACGTGGCCGATCCGCCCGCCCGCCGCCTCCCGGTCCGGCGCGGCCAGCCGGAGAAGGCCGTCCAGGTCCAGCGGCCGCGTCACCATGGCCAGGGCACCGCCGCGGCGCGGCCAGACGTCGGGGTCCCTGTCGGCATAGATCTCGACGCCGTTCCCCTCCGGGTCGGCCAGATAGATGGCCTCGCTGACGCCGTGGTCGGCGGCCCCCTGCAGGGGCCAGCCCGAGGCCAGCAGGCGCGCCAGAACCCCGGCCAGCACCTGGCGGGTGGGATACAGCACGGCCAGGTGGTACAGGCCGGCGGTCCGGCGGCGGGGCGCCGACGCCGGCGAGATGGCCAGGTGCAGCGGCGGGCGCCCGTCGGCGGAGAGCACCCAGGTGCCGGACGCCTCCGCGATCAGGCGAAAGCCCAGGCGTTCCCGGTAAAAGGCGGCCAGCCCCCGGGGGTCGGAGGCGCCGAGGTGGACGTAGCCCACCGTGGTGCCGTCGGGCAGGTACCGGTCAGGGTCGGGCAGAGTGGTCATCGCCGGGCCATCCGAACAGGCACACGGCCCTGCCGGCCCCCGGTCTTCCCGATCCTCCCCGGCCCCCCGGTCAGCACCGGGAGTAGCCGCACGACGGACAGTGGGCGCACCCGTTCTCGTGCACCAGCTGGCTGCCGCAGTCGGGGCAGATGCCGATGAACTCCAGGTGGACGGCCCGCTCGCCGTTCCCTTCGGCGGCTTCCGCCGCCGGGACCGGGGATCCCGCGGCGAACCGCAGCGGCTGCTGGCGGGCGCGGACCCGCGGCTCGGGCAGCACGTCGGCCCGCGGGAACTCCTTGTCGGGGCGGAAGTCGTCTCCGTACAGCGCCCGGCCCAGGGCCAGGGCCACGGCCTGGGCGATGGTGGACACCCGCACCACCGTCCCGCTGGCCGAGCGGTCGAACGCCACCTCCTTGCTCTGGACCCGCCACAGCTGCTCGATGACCTGCCGGGGGTCGAGGCCGCCGCGCAGGGCCAGCGACGCTAGCCGCCCGATGGCCTCCGCCTCCGCGTCCAGGGAGTGGACGAAGACCTCGCAGACCCCCCACTCGTCCTCGTTGACGACCACGTACACCCGCCCGCGGGGAGTCTCCACCCGCTCGGTGCGGCCGGCGGTGACCTTGGGCCGGGGGCGGGGGGCGGCGCGGGCGGGTCCCGCCGGAGCCGCGGCGGTCGGGGCCGCCTGCTCGGCCGCCTGCTCCTCGGTCAGCAGGATGCCCTCCCGGCTGCCCTCCCGGTACACGGTGATCCCCTTGCACCCCAGCTTCCAGGCCAGGAAGTAGATCCGCTCCACCTCTTCCGGCGGCGTGTCCCGCGGCAGGTTGACGGTGCTGCTGATGGAGTGGTCGATGTGCTTCTGGATCGCCGCCTGCATCCGGACCCGCATCTCGGGCTTGATCTGGTGGGCGGTGACGAAGTACGGAGGGAGGTCGGCCTCCCGCTCGATCCCGAAGCGGGCCATGTACTCGCGCACCAGCGGGTGGTAGACGGTGAACGTCTCCTGGGACAGGGACTCGGACCGCCGGATGTAGGACAGGGCGAACACAGGCTCGATGCCGCTGGTGACGCCCGCCAGGGCGGCCCCGCTGCCCACCGGGGGCACCGTGAGCAGGGCCACGTTGCGCAGGCCGTGGCGGCGGATGCGCTCCAAGACAGCCGGCTGCAGGGTGGCCAGGAACGGGCCGCGGAGGTGGCGCTCGGGGTCGTAGGCGGGAAAGACGCCCTTCTCGGCGGCCAGGGAGGCGCTGGCGTCATAGACCACGTTCTTGATGCGGTCGAACAGCCGGTCCACGAACGCGATGGCCTCCTCGGAGTCGTAGCGCAGGCCCAGCTGGATCAGCATGTCGCCCAGCCCCGTGAACCCCACGCCGATGCGGCGGGACCGCAGGCTGGCCTCGCGCTGCTGGGGCAGGGGGTGCTTGTCGGCGTTGTAGTCCAGCACGTTGTCCAGAAACCGGGTGGCGTAGCGCAGCGCCGGCTCCAGCTGGTCCCAGTCCACCCGGGCCTGGGATGTGAACGGGTCCGCGACAAAGCGCGCCAGGTTCACGTTGCCCAGGCAGCAGTTGCCATACGGCTCCAGGGGGATCTCGGAGCAGGGATTGGTGGTGATGACCTCCATGCCGTCGTACTCGGAGGTGGACCAGCGGACCACCTGGTCCCAGAAGATGACCCCCGGCTCGGCGTAGTCCCGGGCGCCCCGGATCAGTTCGGCCCACAGTTCCCGCGCCCGCACCGTCCGCCGTACCGAGGCCTTCTCGTTGTGGAACACCAGGTCCCAGGTGCCGTCGGCCTCCACGGCCCGCATGAAGGCATCGCTCACCCGCACGCTGATGTTGGCATAGCGAACCCGGGTGAGGTTGCGCTTGACCCGCACGAAGTCCAGCACGTCGGGGTGCGAGTCGGCGATGGTGATCATCAGCGCTCCCCGCCGGCCGCTCTGGCCGATGGTGCCGGTGGTCAGGGACATGAGCTCCATGAAGGAGACCGCGCCGGTGCTGGAGCGGGCCGCGTTGTTCACCGGGGCCCCCCGGGGGCGGAGGATGCTGATGTCCGTCCCCACGCCGCCGCCCAGGGAGTAGGTACGGGCCGCCTCCTTCATCCAGTCGAAGATCGCCTCAATGGAGTCGTCCCGGATGGGGATGACGTAACAGTTCAGCAGGGTGACCCGCTTGGGGTTGCCGGCCCCGTGCATGATGCGCCCGCCCGGGATGAACCGGAAGTCCTCCAGCAGCCAGTAGAACTTCTCCTCCCACTCCCGCCGGGCCTGGGGGGTGGCCTCCACCGACGCCAGCTCCCGGGCGATCCGCCGCCACATCTGCGGGGGGAGGGTTTCCAGGGGCCGTCCGCCGGGATCCCGGAGGGCGTACTTGTCGAAGAACACCCGGGCCCGCAGCTCGTCGCCACCGAAATACTCCAGGGTCTCGCGCGGCAGGTCGGTCGCCGGAGAGGACGTCGTCACGGGAACATCGGCATCCACGGGGCTCACCCCTTCCCGAACGGCGGGCCCGCGCATCCGGCCGGCCGGGCGCGGGTCCCTGCGGTTACGAGGGTGTCTTGGTCGGACCGCCTTCGACGGACAGCAAGGGGACCTGGGCGCGCAGGGCCTCTTCCCGCCTCTTGCGCTCCTTGAGGGTCTCGGCTTCCTCCACGAGCATGTCCAGGTCCCGGAACCGCCGGTGCTCGGAGGCAAACCGCACGTAGGCCACATCATCCAGCCGTCGCAACCGCTCCATCACCAGCGCGCCGATCTGCAGCGAGCTGACCTCCCGGTCGCCGCGCCCGGTCACCTCCCGCTCCACCTCGTCCACGATCTTCTCCAGGTCGTCCATGCTGACGGGGCGTTTGCCGCAGGCCAGCATCAGCCCCCGCAGGACCTTGGAGCGGTCGAAGGGCTCCCGGCGCCCGTCCCGCTTGACCACCATCACGGGCACATGGTCCATCCTCTCGTAGGTGGTGAAGCGGCGGCTGCAGCGGGGGCACTCCCTGCGCCTGCGGATGGCCGCACCCTCATCCACCGGCCGGGAGTCGAGGACCCTGGTGTCATCGTGAGAGCAGTACGGGCAGCGCATGATGCGGGGCCCCACAACATCCTGGGGCACCCCCGATTCTAGGACCCCACATGTTGTGTGTCAACGTCCCAATTCCGCCGAAATCCCGGGGCCGCCCTGCCGCCCGGCACGGCCATGGCGGGGCGCACGGGTCGGGAGAGCCCCGCAGAAGCTTCCCGGGCGGGCTCAGGCTCGAAAAAGCGCTTCCTCGCGGCCCAACAGGCGGGCGGAGGCGGCCAGGCCGACCAGGGCACCGGCCGCGGGAGACAGGACGGCCAGGGCCAGCCAGGCAGGCGGCAGCGTGCCCAGGAGCAGCCCTCGGGAGGCGAACACGGTTCCCAGGCCAGGCACCAGGTAGGCCCAGGCGGCCTTCTCCCACCCGTCCAGGACAGGCGCGGCCAGGGCGGGCAGGCTCACCAGCAGGTAGACCGGCGTGAAATACTGCTGGGCCTGGCGCACGCTGCGGGCCAGCAGGCTGAGGGCGAGCTGGACGGCGGACAGGAAAGCCACCACCGTCACGGCCAGGAGGACCAGGGCCGCCGCGGCGGCCGGAGGGACGGCAAGGGACACGGGGGGCAGCCCCAGCGGCAGGCGGGCTCCCGCCCACAGGCCGGCCACAGTGCTGGCCACCACCATGGCGACGGCGGCCAGTGCCGTGGTCCAGACCGCCAGAAACTTTCCCGCCGCGATCGCCGCCCGGGGCGCGGGGGTGGCCAGAAGCAGCTCCAGGGTCTGGCGCTCGGCCTCTCCGGCGCCGGTGTCCAGGGCGGCGTGCTGGCCGCCCAGCACGGCCCACAGGACCACGACGAAGGGCAGCACGCCGGCCAGGAGCAGCTGGCCCGACCGGGCGCGTCCGGCCACATCGCGCTCGCTGACGGCCAGCGCCACCAGGGCCGCCTCCGCCAGCCCTGCCTCCGCCAGTCGCCGCCGGACGTGAGCCTGAGTGGCGGCCGCCAGCGCCTGCTGCACCCGCGCCCGCGCCACCACCGAGCCCGGGCGCGTGCGGTCGTACAGCACGACGACGCGGCGGATCCCGCCCCCGACCGGCTCGGCCCGGAGGACGGCGTCCACCGTGCCCGCCTCCAGGGCGGCTTCGGGGTCGGGGACCCGGACAGACCGGATTCCTCCGGCGGCCTCCAGCAGGTCTGCGGTCTCTCCCTCCACCGCCACCACCACCGCCGCGGACTCGCGGGCGCGGCGCTGGCGCTCGGCCAGGGCGGGAAGAGCCACGGTGAGGGTGGGCATCAGGATCGCCGGCAGCAGCAGGGCCACCAGGACCGTCCGGTGATCCCGCAGGGCCTCCACCGTCTCCTTGCGGAAGACGGCGGCCGCCACGGACCAGCTCACCGCCACCACCGCCCGAGGGGGGAGGCCTCGGAGGGCACGACGCTCACCGCGAAGATCGCCAGCAGCGCCAGCCCCATCACCCACCGGCTGGGGCGAGCCGGGGAGACGTCGTCCAGCGGGCCGGGGTGCCCCCGGGGGATCATCAGGAAGATCAGGACGGCCATCACCCAGTATCCCAGAAGAACCGCCACCCCCACCGCCGCCCACGACAGGACCTGGTGGCCTCGGCGGCCCAGCAGGGCCCGGACCGCGTGGCCCCCGTCCAGCATGCCCGCCGGCAGCAGGTTCAGGCTGGTGACGAGCAGGCCGATCCATCCCGCGAACAGGATGGGATGGCCCAGGACCACCGCGTCGGACGGCGGGTGCAGCAGCCACCGGATCAGCCACTGCAGCAGCAGGGGATCGGGCAGGGTGATCCCGCTGAAGTCCGTGGGCCGGATCACGAACGAATGGGTGATGCCGATGATCAGCACCGGCACGGCGACCGCAAACCCGGCGATGGGTCCCGCGGCCCCTACGTCGATGAGAGCGTCGCGGTTGGGAGCCGGGGTGCGGGTGATGATGACCGCCCCCATGGTGCCCAGGGGAGGGAACATGGGAATGAAGTAGGGCAGGCTGCTGTCCACCCCCCGCAGGACGGACGCCACTTTGTGGCCCATCTCGTGGGTCACCAGGATCGCCATCAGCGCCGCCGCGAAGCTGGCGCCCCCGGAGGCCGCCGAGGACAGATAGCCCGCCTCCACCAGCGGCCGGGCCATCAGGTAGCCGGCCAGAAAGGTGGTGAGGATGGTGGCGGCAAACAGCGCCGCGTTGGGAGCCCACCGCCACGGCGTCCGCGGCGGGCGGGGCAGCAGGACCAGCAGCACGCGGCCGTCGCGCTCCCGCAGCATGGGCAGCAGCCCCAGGGGCTCCAGGCGCCGCCGCAGGGCCAGGAAGCGCTCTCGGCCGTCGGGGGGCACGAGGACGACAAAAGCCACCCTCCCCCCGTCCTCCACCACGCCAGCGACGGGAAAGTGGCTGGAGACGAGACCGGACAGCCGCTCCGGCTCGGTGAACAGATCCCTCACGACATCCCTAGGGTACGGCCCCCGGGCGGGGAACGGAAGAGGGGATCCCGCCTCCGGCGCGGCCCCGCCGGCAGGTGCGCCCCGGCGCCGTCAGCGCCGCCGCAGGAAGGCGGGGATATCCAGGTCGTTGATCAGCGCCCGCACCCCGTCGTCGGTGACCTCGGGCTCCTCGGCCACGGTCTGGGCGGGCTTGCGCTCGGCGTCGAACCCCGTGGCGATGACGGTGATGCGCACCTCGCCGTTGACCTTGTCGTCGATGACCGCCCCGAAGATGATGTTGGCGTCGGGGTCGGCGGCGTCCTTGATGATCTGCGCGGCCTCGCTGACCTCCAGCAGCCCCAGGTCCAGCCCGCCGGTCACGTTGATCAGCACGCCCCGGGCGCCCTGCATGGAGGTCTCCAGCAGGGGGCTGCTGATGGCCGCCTGGGCGGCCCGCAGGGCGCGGTCCTCGCCGCTGGCCACTCCGATGCCGATCAGGGCCGACCCCGCCTCGTGCATGATGGTCCGCACGTCGGCAAAGTCCAGGTTGATCAGGCCCGGCACCGTGATCAGATCGGCGATCCCCTGCACCCCCTGCCGCAGGACATCGTCGGCCACCCGGAATGCCTCCACCACGGTGGCGGTGCGGTCGATGATCTGCAGCAGCCGGTCGTTGGGGATGGTGATCAGCGTGTTGACCTTCTGCTTGAGCGCCCGGACGCCTTCCTCGGCCGCCTGCGCCCGCCGCCGGCCCTCGAAGCCGAAGGGCTTGGTGACCACCCCGATGGTCAGCGCCCCCAGTTCCCGGGCCACCTCCGCCACCACCGGGGAGCCCCCGGTGCCGGTGCCGCCGCCCATGCCGGCGGTGATGAACACCATGTCGGCCCCCTCCAGGGCCTCGTAGAGGTCCTCCTTGCTCTCCTCGGCCGCCTGGCGGCCCACCTCGGGGTCTCCCCCCGCCCCCAGCCCCTTGGTGAGCTTGCTGCCGATGTGGATCTTCTTGTCGGCGCTGCTCAGGGCGAGGGCCTGGGCGTCGGTGTTGATGGCGATGAACTCCACGCCCCGCAGGCCGGCGCTGATCATCCGGTTGACCGCGTTGCTGCCGCCGCCCCCGACGCCGACCACCTTGATGGCCGCGTACCGGCGCAGGTCTCGATCCAGATGTCCCATGCTCGGTTCCCCCTCGACAGCCGGCTCCGGGCCGGCCCGCCTATCCTCCGTGCACCACCTCGCGCCACCAGGACCGCACCCGGCTCCACAGGCCGGTGCCGTTGCCGCCCCGGGAGGGGCGAGACCCGCCGTGGCGCACCCCGTACAGCACCAGCCCGACCCCGGTGGCGTAGATGGGACTGGCCACCGCGTCGGTCAGCCCCCCCACCTGGTCCGGCACCCCCACCCGGGCGGGCAGTTCCAGGTGCTCGCTCACGTAGCGGGTGATCCCCCGCAGCAGCGCCGTGCCCCCGGTCAGGACGATCCCCGCCGGCACCAGGTGGGCGTAGCCGCTGCGGCGGATCTGGAGGCGCAGCAGGCCGCAGATCTCCTGCAACCGCGGCTCGATGATCTCGCACAGCACCCGCCGGGGCAGCACCCGCGGCTCCCGGTCGCCCACGTTGAACACCTCGATCAGTTCCCCTTCCCGGGCGTCGGCGGCGGACGCCGCCCCGTGGCGGATCTTCAGTTTCTCGGCTTCGGCCACCGGCGTGCGCAGCCCGACGGCCACGTCGCTGGTGATGTGGTGCCCTCCCACCGGGAGGATGGCCGTATGGCACAGGCCGCCGCCGACGAACACGCCGATGCTGGTGGTGCCGCCGCCGATATCGGCCAGGACCACGCCCAGCTCCCGCTCGGCGGGGGTCAGCACGGCCTCCGCCGAGGCCAGGGGCTCCAGGACGATCTCCTCCAGCTCCAGCCCGGCCCGCTGGACGCACTTGAGGAGGTTCGCCAGGACCGTGGAGGTGCCGGTGACAATGTGCGCTTCGACCTCCAGGCGCGATCCGTACATGCCCACCGGGTTGCGAACCCCGTCGTGGCCATCCACCACGAAGCCCCGGGGCAGCATGTGCACGATCTCCCTGTCCGAGGCCGGGAGGGCGGCCATGCGCGCCGCCTCGATCACCCGCTCCACGTCGGCCGAGGAGATCTCGTGGTCGCCGCGGCTCACGGCGACCACGCCGCGGGAGTTGGTGGAAGTGATGTGCTCGCCGGAGACGCCCACGTACAGGGAGGAGATGGTGATCCCGGCCATGCGCTCGGCGCGCTCCACCGCCTCCTCGATGGCCCGGGTGGTGGCGTCCAGGTCGATGACCACCCCCTTGCGGATGCCCGACGACGGGGTGCTGCCCACTCCGGCGATGTGTACCTCGCCGTCGTCGTCCACCTCGCCCACCACCGCGCACACTTTGGTGGTGCCGATGTCCAGACCGACCACGTGCTGCTTGCGCGACATCGTCGCACCCCGGACGGCGCCTAGGCCTCCCCGCTGGGTGTCCGCGGGCCGGCGGCCATCGCTAGATCTGGTGGTCCTCGCCGCATGCTTTCCCTACATCTTGTGTGGGCATTCCACGTTCACGGCGGGACTCCTCCCGCACGCAGGTAGACGCTGCCGGCAAACCGCAGGTCCACCACCGTCCCGGACCTTCCCCTCCGGCGGGCGGCCTCCAGCGCTGCCGGGAGGATGGCCGCCCGCTGGTCCGCGGCGGCGCCGGGACCCAGCAGCACGGTGAGGCCGTCGGCGGTGATCACCACCACGTCCCCGCTGGCGGTGAGCCGCACCCGCACCCCGCGCTCCGTCTCGGATGCGGGCAGGAGGCCGACGACCCGCACCGCCGCCGCCACGCCCGGCAGCGGAATCCGGTCCCCGCCTCGCGCCCATGGCGGAGGTGCCCCGTCCACGGTCACCACCGGCAGCACGCCGGGATCGGACGCGTGCTCCACGACCACGGCCTCCTGGTCCACCAGCAGGTATCCCTCCCGGTAGGGGACGGCGGCCCGGGGAGTGCGCTCCACCACCCGCAGGACCACGCGCCCGGTGGGCGCCACCTCCACCGACGCCCGGGCGATCCGCGGCAGCAGCCGCAGGCGGGCAGTAACCCGTACCGGATCGACCTCGGCCAGCCGCTGACCCACGCGCACGCCCGCCGCCGCCTCCACCGTCGCCGGAGACAGGACTCGGGTGCCTTCCACCTGGATCCGGGTGACCACCAGCAGGGAAGACGTGCCAACCGACGCGAAGGCGGCAAACGCGGCCAGGGCCGCGCCAAATCGCATCAACAGGTCCAGGGATCCCAGAGCCGGGGGATCGGCCCCGGGCGCGACGGGCAAGGGAGCGGGAAGACGGCTCATCGGCAGGTGCGGCGAGTGCGTCGGCGACGGGTGCGACTGGCGTCAGGATGTCAGGTCAGCTGATCCGGATCGAACTCCCCCACAAGCTTGATTTCCGGCTCCAACCTTACCCCGAATTTCTCCATAACCAGCCCAGATACCTGTCGCATCAGGGCCAGGACGTCCGCCGCGGTGGCCGCCCCGGTGTTGAGGATGTAGTTGGCGTGGACCTCGGACACCCGGGCGCCCCCCACCTGCAGCCCCTTCCCCCCCGCGAGGTCGATCAGGCGGCCAGCGTGGTCCCCGGGGGGGTTGCGGAAGACGCAGCCCGAGCTGGGCGGACCCAGGGGCTGGGTGGCCGCCCGCTGGGCCAGCCAGCGGTCGGTGAGCTCGCGGACGGCGGCGGGATCGCCCTGGCGGAGCTGCAGCGTGGCCTCCACCACCACCCCCACCTGGCGCTGCAGGGCGCTGGTGCGGTAGCCGTACGCCAGCTCAGCCGCCGCCAGCACCCGCTCGCCGTCGGGCTGCAGGACCCGCACCGAGCGCACCACCTCGGCCATGGCGTGGCCGTGGGCTCCGGCGTTCATCACCACCGCCCCGCCGACCGAGGCCGGAATGCCCGCGGCGAACTCCAGGCCCGCCAGTCCCCGGGCCGCGGCGGCGCGGGCGAGAAACGGCAGGCCGGCGCCCGCCTGGGCCGTCACCCGACCGCCGTCGAAGGCGACGCCGTCCAGTCCCTTCCCGATCTTGAGGACCACCGCGCGGATGCCGGCGTCGGCGATCAGCACGTTGGAGCCCTGGCCCAGCACGACAAACGGCAGCCCCGCGTCGAACAGCCAGCGGACCACCGCCCGCAGCTCCCGCACCGACCGCGGTACCGCCAGGACGTCCGCCGGCCCGCCGATCCGGAAGGAGACGTGGCGGGCCAGGGGCTCGTTCTCCCGCACGTCCCGGCACAGCGCCCGCAGGCGGCGGGCCACCTCGACCCGCGACGGCAGGGCGCTCACCGCTCTCCCTCCCGGCCGCCGGGGCCCCCGCGCCCGGAGGAGGCGCCGCCGGCGGAGGCCCGGCCGGCGCGCAGGGCGGCCACCAGGGCGTCGGCGACCCGTCCGATGTCGCCCGCCCCCAGGGTGAGGACCAGGTCGCCCGGCCGCACCACCTCCAGCAGGTGCTCCACCACACCCGCGGGATCGGGCAGGAAGGTCACCGGCCGGTGCGGGCGGATGGCGTTGACGATCAGGGAGGCGCTCACGCCGGGAATGGGAGGCTCGTCGGCGGGATACAGTTCGGTGATGATCAGCTCATCGGCGTCCGCGAAGGCGGTGGCGAACCGGCGGTATGTGGTGCGGGTGCGGGTGTAGCGGTGGGGCTGGAAGACGGCGATCACCCGCCGATCCGGCCAGGACTCCCGGGCAGCCCGCAGGACCGCCGCCACCTTCACGGGATTGTGGGCATAGTCATCCACCACCATCACCCCGCCCACGTCGCCGCGTACCGCAAACCTCCGGCTCACCCCCCCGAACGCCTGCAGGGCCTGGGCGATGCGGTCAAACTCCACCCCCGCGGCCAGGCCCACGGCGGCGGCGGCCAGGGCGTTGCGGACGTTGTACCGGCCGGGCACCGCCAGCGTCACCGGCCCCAGGCGGCGCCCCTCCCGGATGAACACGCACCGGGTGCGCCCCCCCGCCAGCGCCTGGATCTCGGCCCGCAGGTCCGGGCGTCCGGACAGGCCGCAGGTCAGGACGCGAGCCCGCACCCGCGGGCGCAGGTCGCGGACGTAGGGGAAGTCGGTGCACAGGACCGCGAAGCCGTCGTCCGGCAGCTGGGCGACGAACCGCGCGAAGGTCTCCACCAGGCGCTCCGCCGTGCGGTAGTAGTCGCGGTGGTCGGTGGTGTCCAGGCTGGTGACGACGGCGGCGTGGGGGCGGACGTACAGCAGCGAGCCGTCGGACTCGTCCACCTCGGCCACCACCCACGGGCCGCGGCCCAGGCGCACGTTGCCGTCCAGGCCGTCCACGTCGGCCCCGATCAGGGCCGTGGGGTCCCGCCCGCCGGCAGCGAGGACGTGGGTGATCATGGCCGCGGTGGTGGTCTTGCCGTGGGTCCCCACCACCGCGATCCCGCATCCCTCGGCCAGGACCTGGGCCAGCAGCTGCGCCCGGTGGTAGACGGGCATTCCGCGGGACCGGGCCGCCACGATCTCCGGCGACTGCTCGGGCACCGCCCGCGAGGCCACCACCGTGTCCGCCGCGTCCAGGTGGGACGGGTCGTGGCCGAGGCTCACCGCGATCCCGGCCGCGGCCAGGCGCCGGGTGGTCTCCGACGCGCGCAGGTCGCATCCGCTGACCCGGTAGCCGCGCTCCAGCAGGACGCGGGCGAGGGCGCTCATGCCCGCCCCCCCGATGCCCACGAAGTGCACGCGGGAGGCCGGCGGGATCATGGCCGTCCTCCGGCGGCCTGCAGGACCAGGCCTGCCACCTCCCGGGCGGCATCCGGTCGGCCCAGCGACCGGCTGGCGCGCGCCATCGCCTGGAGGACCTGGGGACGGGCGCACAGATCCGCCACGGTGTCGGCCAGGCGCCGGGGCGACAGGTCCCGGTCGGCGATCACCACGGCCGCCCCGGCCTCCTCCAGAACGCGGGCGTTGGCCTCCTGGTGGGCGGAGGCAGCGTGCGGATACGGCACCGCCACCACCGGCAGCCCGTGGGCGGTCGCCTCGGCCAGGGTTCCCGCCCCGGCGCGGCAGACCACCAGGTCGGCGCAGGCGTAGCTGTCCGCGACGTGCTCGATGTAGGGGACGCACGTGTACGGCGGCGAGGCCTCCAGCCCATCCCGCTCGCGCTGCACCCAGGCGTAGTGGGCTTCGCCCGTCTGGTGGAGGATCTGCACGGGGCTGCCGGCAAGCGCGGGGGCCATCCGGACGGCCGCGGCGTTCAGGCTGCGGGCTCCCTGGCTGCCTCCCAGAATCAGCACCGTGGTGCGCCCCTCCTCCAGGCGAAAGCGCCGGCGGCCGCGATCCCGGTCTCCGTCCAGGGCCGCCGAGCGCACCGGCACGCCGGTGACCACCGTGCGGGGACCCAGGCCGGCCGCCCCGTGCGGCACGCTCACCGCCCGCGCCCAGCGGGCGAGCAGGCGGTTGGCGGCGCCGGGGACGACGTTCTGCTCCTGCACCACCAGGGGAATGCCCAGCAGCACGGCTGCCAGACCGACGGGGAGCGCCGCGTAGCCGCCCGTCGCCAGGACCACCCGGGGCCGCCAGCGGCTCAGCCACACCACCGACTGCGCCAGGCCGGCGGCGGTGAGGGCCGCTCCGGGGATCCTCCTCAGGCCCGAGCGGGTCCACGGGCGGGAGAGGATGCGGCGGAACGGCCAGCCGGCCCGAGGAACCACCCGGCGCTCCAGGCCGTCCCCGCCGGCAAAGACGATCTCCGCCTCCGGAGCCAGGGACGCCAGCGCTTCGGCCACGGCCAGGCCGGGATAGACGTGCCCCCCGGTGCCGCCGCCCGCGATGACCACCCTCATGTCGGCCACCGCCCCACCCGGGCGCCGGGACTGGACCGGACGGAGGGGTCGCTCCCGGCGTGCTGGGAGATGTTCAGCAGGATGCCGGCGGCGATCATGGTGAACAGCAGGGAGGATCCCCCGAAGCTGACCAGCGGCAGCGGCACCCCGGTGATGGGCAGCACGCCGGTGGTGACCCCGATGTTGATGACAGCCTGCGCCACGATGGTCACCGTGAGACCGGCCGCCAGGAGGCTGCCGAACCGGTCGGGCGCCGTCCGGGCGATGCGCATTCCCCGCACCGCCAGGACGCCGTACAGGGCCAGGATGCTGAGCCCGCCCACCAGCCCCAGCTCCTCGCCCAGGATGCTGAAGATGAAGTCGGTGTGCCGCTCGGGCAGGTAATAGAACTTCTGGCGGCTCTGCCCCAACCCGACGCCCCGCAGGCCCCCCGAGCCCAGGGCCAGCAGCGACTGGATGATGTGAAAGCCGGCTCCCTGGGGATCGGCCCACGGGTTCACGAACGCCAGCAGCCTCTGGCGGCGGTACTCTTCCCCCAGGGCGGCGACAGCCACCACGGGAAGCCCCGCCAGACCCATCCCCACCAGGTGCCGCAGTCGCGCCCCCGCCGCGAACAGCATCCCTCCGGCCACAAGCGCGGTCAGCAGCGCCGTGCCCATGTCGGGCTGGGCGAGGATGAGGCCGAACACGGCGGCGGTGACGGCCACGGGCCCCGCGATCGCCCGCAGCTCGCCGATCCGGGAACCCCGGCGGTCCAGCGCATCGGCCAGGAACAGGACCAGCGCCAGCTTCATCCCCTCCGAGGGCTGCACCGACACGGGCCCGCCCACCGGCAGCCACCGCCGCGCCCCGCCGGCCGTCCGGCCGATTCCCGGCACGAGGACCAGGACCAGGGCGACCGCGCCGATCGCCAGCAGCGCCGGGGCCAGGGGGCGCAGGCGGAGGTAGTGCACGCGCTGGGCCAGAGCCAGGGCCACCAGCCCCAGGACCGCCCAGGTGGCCTGTCGCTTGAGGAAGAATGCGCTGTCCCCGTACCACTCGTGGGCCACGATGGCGCTGGCGCTGTACACCATGACCACCCCCACCCCGGTCAGGATCACCACCGGAACCAGCACCCACGGGTCCGGAGCCCGCCGCGGAGGACCCGTCACGGTCGTCCCCCGGATGGGCCGCCGCCGGCCCGCCGGCGGACCAGGGCCAGGAAGCGGTCGCCGCGCTCGCGGTAGTCGGTGAACTGGTCAAAGCTCTCGCACCCCGGGGACAGCACCACCGCCTCCCCGGGCCCCACCGCCGCGGCGGCGGCCTCCACGGCCTCCTCCAGGGTGGCGGCCAGGCGGACCGGCAGCCCCCGCAGGGCCTGGGCCAGGACCGGGGCGGCGGCGCCCAGCAGGACGACGACCTTCACCGGCGAGTCCCGGAGCGCCTGCGCCATGGGCGCGAACTGATCGGGGGTGGCCCCGGGACGGATCCCGCCGGCAATGAGCGCGAACGGCCGGTCCATGCTGCGGATGGCGGCCGCGGCGGCGGCCGGGTTGGTGGCCAGGGAGTCCTCGTAGTACCGCACGCCGTCCACGTCCCCGGCCAGGCGGAAGCGGTAGGGCAGGCCCGTGAACTCCTCCAGGACCCGGGCCATCGCCTCCGCCGTCGCGCCGGCCAGGGAGGCCGCCAGGCAGGCCGCCAGCGCGTTCTCCACCTGGTGGGTGCCCGGCAGGCGCAGGGCGCGGCGGGGGACCCTCTGCTCGGCGCGATCGTGGCGGATGACGAAGTCGGCACCGTCCACCCACGCCCCGGCGCCGAGCCGCCGGATGCGGCTGAACAGGTAGGGCTGGGGGCAGGCCGCCGCGGTGGCCGCGGTATACGGGTTGTCGGCGTTCAGCACCGCCAGGTCGCCGGGACCCTGGTGGCGGACGATGGTGCGCTTGACTTCCAGGTAGGCCTCCAGCGACCCGTGGTCGTCCAGGTGGTGGGGCGCCAGGTTGGTCAGGACGGCGATGTGGGGACTGTAGGGCAGGTCCACCAGCTGCCGGTTGGACAGTTCCAGCACCAGCCAGTCTTCGGGACGGATCGCATCCAGGAAGTACACCGCCGGCACGTGGGTGCGGTCGTTGCCGGAGACGTGGGCCCGCAGGCCGCTGGCCAGGAGCATCTGGTGGACGAGGTGGGCCACGGTGTACTTGCCGTTGGTTCCGGTGACGCCGATGACGGGGCAGGGGCAGATCTCGAAGACCAGGCGCGTCAGGGAGTGCAGGGCGCCCCGATCCCGCAGGCGGTGCAGCGGGGCGTTGGCCGGGTGGCGGAACCAGGACTGGGGGACGAAGACCACGTCGGCGTCCTCGACCCCCTCCAAGTACCGGTCCGCCCATCGCCACTGGATGGGGTATGCCTGCAGACGCCGCGCGGCGCGCGCCCGCTGCTCCGGCTCCATCCAGGCGTGGGTGCGGGCGAACTCCGCCTCAAACTCCTCCGGACGGCGGAGTTCGTGAACGGTCAGGGTGGTGATGCCCCGACCGACCAGGAAGTCCACCACGGCGGCGCCCTCGGTTCCGGCCGGCCCCACCACGTGAATGGCCTGTCCCCGCAGCCGGCGGATCACCGCGTCCACCCTCGCGTGCTCCATGGTTCTGCCGTCCCTGCCCGATCCCTACGCGCCCAGCGCCAGCCCGGCCAGGGCGGCGGCCAGCCCCACCAGCCACAGGCGGGTGACGATCTGGGTCTCGCTCCACCCCACCAGCTCGAAGTGATGGTGCAGGGGGCTCATGCGCAGGATCCGGCGGCCTCCGGTGGCCTTGAAGTAGAGCACCTGGGCCAGGACGGAGGCGGCCTCCAGGACGAACACCAGTCCCACCACCAGCAACAGGATCTCCTCGCGGGCGGCGATGGCGATCCCGCCGAGGGCCCCTCCCAGCCCGTTGGATCCGACGTCCCCCATGAAGACTGTCGCCGGGTGGGCGTTGAACCACACGAAGGCAGCAGATGCGCCCGCCACCGCCGCCGCCACGACCGCCACGTCGGTCCGGCCGGCGCGCGCGGCCAGGACAGCGTATACCCCCGCGGCCATCGCGACCAGCCCTGCGGCCAGCCCGTCCAGCCCGTCGGAGAGGTTGACCGCGTTGGTCACGCCCATCAGGTACACCACCACGAAGGCTGCATACAGCGGTCCCAGGGCCACGGCGCCCACCCGGGGGATCTGCACCGCGGCGCCCGCGAGCGCCCACCGGCTCAGGGCCACTGCCGCCGCGACGGCCACCAGCCCCTGCAGGGCCAGCCGCTCCCGCGCGCGCAGGCCCAGGTTGCGCCCGCGGCGCAGGGCCAGCACGTCGTCTGCGGCCCCCACGGCTCCGAACGCCGCCATCAGGCCCAGGATCCAGACCACCTGGGGGGTGCGGGGCGCGAGCGCCAGGGCCACCGCTCCGGCAGCGGCGAGCACGAACAGCCCTCCCATGGTCGGGGTGCCAGCCTTCTGCCGGTGGCGGGCCGGCGCGTCCTCCCGGATGCGCTGGCGCACCTGGAGCGCGCCCAGGCGGGGGATCGCCCACCGCCCCAGGATCAGGGTCAGGGCGGCGGCAGCGGCGGCGGCGAGCAGCGGCCGGTCCACGGCTCAGCCTCCCGCGCCCGTTCCGGGGCTGAGACCGCAGTCCCCCGACCCCGGGTGTTCTCCCCGCGCGGCCAGCGCGTCCACTACCCGCTCCATGCGCAGCGCGCGGGATCCTTTGACCAGGATCACATCGCCCGGCCGCACGAGCGCCTGCGCCAGGCGCGCTGCCTCCTCCACCGTCGGGGCGTACTCGACGGCCCGCCCGCCCGCCTGCACCGCTCCCTCGGCCAGGGCGCCGGCGCCGCCGCCCACCGCCACCACCACGTCCGCGTGGCGGGCGGCCAGCGCGCCCACCTCCCGGTGCAGGTCCGCCGAGCGCGGGCCCAGTTCGCGCATCTCGCCCAGAACCGCCACCCGCCGCCTCCCGCGGCCCACCTCCGCCAGCACCTCCAGCGCTGCCCGCGCCGACCGGGGACTGCTGTTGTACGCGTCGTTGATCACCAGGACATCGCCCGCCCGCACCGGCTGCAGGCGCATGGGCGGTGGCCGCCAGGCGTCCAGGCCCGCGACGATGTCGTCCGGACTCACCCCCCACACCAGGCCCACGGCCGCGGCGGCCAGGGCGTTGCTGACGGTGTGGCGGCCCCAGGCTGACAGACGCACCTGTCGGGTCCACCCGGCGGCATGCAGGCGGAAGGTGGTGCCCCCGTCATCCAGGCGGATGTCGGAGGCGGTGACCTCCGCTCCGGCCGACAGGCCGTACCCCACCACCCGCCCGCGGCACAGAGTGCGCAGTCCCCAGGCCAGGGGGTCGTCGCGGTTGAGCACCGCCACGCCCTCGGGCGGCAGGCCCGCAACGAGTTCACCCTTGGCCCGGGCGATGGCCTCCACGCTGCCCAGAAACTCCAGGTGCGCTTCCCCGACGGCGGTCACCACGCCCACCGAGGGAGCGGCCATCTCCACCAGGGCGGAAATCTGGCCCGGTCCGCGCATCGCCATCTCCACCACGGCGACCTGGTGGTGCGCCCGCAGGCCCAGGAGCAGGAGGGGCACGCCGATCTCGGCGTTCCACTCCTCCCGCGTGGCCGCCACCCGGTAGCGGCGCGCCAGCACCGCCGCGCACATCTGGGTGGTGGAGGTCTTGCCCACGCTGCCGGTCACGCCCACCACCTGCACGGACAGGCGCCGCCGCCAGGCGCGGGCCAGGTGTCCCAGCGCCTGCAGCGGGTCGTCCACCCGCACCAGCAGGACTCCCGGAGGGATGTCGGGCACCGGGCGCGCGCACAGCGCCGCGGCCGCACCCCGCCGGACGGCGTCGGCGATGAAGTCGTGGCCGTCGGCCCGCGGGCCCCGCAACGGGACAAAGAGCTCTCCCGGACGCAGGGTGCGGCTGTCGGTGCTCACCCCGGTGACCACGCATCCCGCCGGCGTCCCCGAGAGGACCACGCCCCCGGTGGCCCGCAGGATCTCCTCACCGGTCATCGTCATGGACAGCAGCGCCGGCGGCGCGCAGGGCCTCGGCGGCCACCCGGCGGTCGTCGAAGGGATGCCGGACGCCGGCGATCTCCTGATAGGGCTCATGCCCCTTGCCGGCGATCAGGACCACGTCTCCCGGCCGGGCCAGGGCCACCGCGCGGTAGATGGCCGCCCGCCGGTCGGGCTCCACGTCCACCCGATCCGCCGCGCCCCGGGTGCCGGCGAGAATCTCCTCGATGATGGCCATCGGGTCCTCGCTGCGGGGATTGTCGGACGTGACGATCACGCGGTCGGCCAGCTCGCACGCGATGCGGCCCATCACCGGCCGCTTGGTGCGATCCCGGTCGCCCCCGCACCCGAAGACGACCACCACCCGCCCGGAGGCCAGGTCCCGCGCCGCCTCCAGCGCCCGCCGCAGCCCGTCGGGGGTGTGGGCGTAGTCCACGATCACCGCAAAGGGCTGGCCGGCGTCCACCGCCTCAAACCGCCCCGGCACGCCCGCCACGTCTTCCAGGCCGGCGGCCGCCGCCTCCAGGGCCACGCCCAGGGCCCGCGCCGCCGCCAGGGCGGCCAGGGCGTTGCTGACGTTGAACCGGCCCCGCAACCGCAGCCGCACCGGGCAGCGCCCGTCGCCGGTCACGGCGACAAAGCGCACGCCGTCCAGCCCCACCTGCACGTCGGTGGCCCGGACATCAGCCGGCGCCCGCACCCCGTAGGTGGTCACGGGCGCGCGGCTGGCGCGGGCCATCGCCTCGGCCGAGGGGTCGTCGGCGTTGACCACGGCGAACCCGGAGGGCTCGACCATCCGGAACAGGCGCGCCTTCGCCTCCCGGTAGGCGTCCAGGGTGCCGTGAAAGTCCAGGTGGTCCTGAGTGAGGTTGGTGAACACCGCTCCCCGAAAGCGCGTGGCCGTCACCCGGTGCAGGACCAGACCATGGGAGGCCACCTCCATGGCGACCACCTGCACGCCCCCGTCGGCCAGCCGGCGCAGCAGGCCCTGCAGCTCCGGGGCCTCAGGGGTGGTGCGCTGCAGCGGCGTGGTCACCGCCCCGACCGTGACTCCCAGCGTGCCGATGACGGCTGTCCGGTAGCCGGCGCGGGTCAGGGCGGCCTCCAGCAGGTGGGCGGTGGTCCCTTTGCCGTTGGTCCCGGTGATGCCCACCACGGTCAGGTCCCGCGAGGGGTGGCCGTACCAGGCCGCGCTCAGCTCGGCCAGGGCCCGGCGGCTGTCCTCGACCACCACCTGGGTGACATGGTCGGGAACCGGCACGGGGCGCTCCACCACCACCACCGTCGCGCCGCGGGCCACCGCCTGACCGACAAACGTATGACCGTCGTGCATCCGGCCCCGCACGGCCACGAAGAGGGATCCGGGGACGGCGTCGTCGGAGTGGGACACCACCGCCTCCACCGGCCGGTCCACGGCGCCCCGGACGGTCACCGGCGAGATCTGCTGGAGCAGGAGGCGCAGCGCGGTGGTCACAGACGGCAGCCCCAGGCCATTATAGCGGTCCCCCCGCCCCGCCGCTCAGGGACCGTCAGGCGGCGGCTCGGTGGGGGGGATCCGCAGGTACCACAGCGCCTGGGAGGCGATCTCCCGGAACACCGGCGCCGCCGCCTCGCCCCCCGACGACGCCCGGCGCGGTTCGTCGAGGCCCACCAGGATCAGCAGGCGCGGCCGGGATGCCGGCACCAGGCCCAGGAAGGAGGCGACGACCCGCGCGGGATCGTACCCGCCCCCCGCGGCCGCCTTCTGGGCTGTCGCCGTCTTGCCGGCCACCTGGTAGCCGGGGATCCGGGCCTCGGTGCCGGTGCCGGACTCGGTGGTGCCCACCATCATCCGCAGCACCTGGGCGGCCACCTCCGGCCGGACGACGCGCCGCACGGGGTGCCGGCCGACCACCCGCACCAGCCGACCGTCCACCTCCCGGATGGCCCGCGCCACGAACGGCCTGAGCATGACCCCCTCGTTGGCCAGCGCCGTCGCGGCGGCGGCCAGCTGCATCGCGGTCACCGAGAGGCCCTGGCCGAAGGAGATGGTCTGCAGCCCCGGGCCCAGCCACCGCTCGGGTGGAGGGACGATGCCACCCGACTCGCCCGGCAGGTCGATGCCCACGGGTCGGCCGAACCCGAACGCGCGTATATAGTGGTACAGGCGCTCCCTGCCCAGGAGGGTGCCCACCTGGGCGGCGCCGATGTTGCACGAATACCGGATGATGTCGGCAGGGCTGACCCACCCGTGCCGCTGCCCGCCGGCGTCCCGCAGGATCACCCCTCCCGGGGCCGCCAGCTGGCCGGTGCACAGGAAGGACTGCCCGGGGGTCACCGCTCCGGCGTCCAGGGCGGCGGCGATGACGAAGATCTTGAAGGTGGACCCCGGCTCGTGGGCATCGGAGATCGCCCGGTTCCTCCACCGATCCGGGTCGGCGTCGGCGCCGGCGTTGGGGTCGAATCCGGGCGATGACGCGAGGGCCAGCACCTCGCCGGTGCGCGGGTCCAGGACCACCACCCACCCGCCGTGGGACTCGTACCGCCGGACGGCGGCGGCCAGCTCGCGCTCGGCGATGTGCTGGAGGACCTGATCGATGGTGAGCAGCACCTCCTGCCCCTCCCGGGGCGCGACCTGAACCCTCTGGGTTTCCACCAGGATGCGCCCCAGCCCGTCCCGGGCCGCCACCGCGCGGCCGGCCGTCCCGCGCAGGATCGCGTCGTACGACAGTTCCACCCCGGCCAGTCCCTGGTTGTCGATCCCCGCAAACCCCAGCACGTGCGCCCCCAGCCGCCCGTTGGGGTAAGACCGGCGCTGCTCGGTGAGGATTCCGACCTGCTCCGCGCCCACGGCCGACCGCACCCGGCTCACCACCTCGGGATCCACCTTGCGGGCCAGCCAGGCGAAATGCCGGCCGGCCCGCAGCCGTCGCTCGATCTCCGCCGGCGGCTGGCCCACCAGGGGCGCGACGCGGCGGGCAAAGGCGGCCCGGTCGGGGATGGCGCTGGGCACGGCGTACAGGGAGGGCGCGTCCACGGTCACGGCGAGCGGACGACCGCGGCGGTCCAGAATGCGGCCCCGGCGGGGTCCGAGGACGATCGTCTCCAGTTGCTGCCGGGCCGCCAGGTCCTGCAGGCGGCTCCCCTGGACGACCTGCAACTGAACCAGCCGCCCCGCCAGCACGGCCAGGAACAGGAGCAGGCCGGACAGCGTGGCCGCCAGCCGCCGCCGGACCAGGCGGCGGTGGTCGGCCACCAGCTGGGGCATCGCCGACGCCGCCGAAGGCCGCCCCGGGGGCCGGCGCCGGCGGGCGGATCGGACCCGACGGGATCGCACCGCCGGTCAGCGCGCCGGTTCGGCGGCCGCCGCTTCGGGGCGGATCAGCCACGCGGCGATCCGCTGCAGGGGGGACGGCGCGGGGGACCGGGCCACCGACCGGGCGGGCGGGACCACGGGCAGGGACGCCACCTGGTGGGGGCGCGGGGGGACCATGCCCAGCTGCACGATGGCGATGCGCTCGATGCGGTCCGGCGCGCGCAGCGCGGCCACATCCGCGAGCAGGCGGGCGTGCTCCGCCTGCAACGCCTCGACCTCGCCCCGCAGGGCGAGGATGGCGTATCCGGTGCGGGCCGCGTGGGTGCGCTGAGCGACCAGGGCGACCGCCGGCACGATGACCAGCGCCACGGCGGCGACCACAGCCCCCAGGGAGCGCCGCCGCCGGCGGGCCGGCCCGACGGCCTCGCCCGCCGGCCGCGGGGGCAGCAGCACCGGGTACAGGCGGGAGTGCGGGATCAACGCCAGCATGTGTCCTCGACAGGCCACCCGTGACTGCGTTGAGCCGTTGAACACCGTTAACACGTCGGACCGGTGAAACGTCAACACAGTGAAACGGTGACGGGTGAAGGTCGAAGGGGCACCCCCCCCTTCAACCTTCACCGTCATCAGCGGGGCCGGGCGCCGGGCATCGGTTGCCGGAGGTGCTCTCGATGCTGCGGAGGGGATCTTCGGGGTGTGTGTGGAGGTGCGAAGACCGACCCCGACGTCCCGGCCCCACGTCTGTCGTCAGTTCCCGATCGGCATGCGCGTCCTGTTCTCAGCCCTCCCGCTCGCGTCCAGCGGTCATCGCGTTTGCATCGGCGATCCTCTCCGCCACCCGCAGCTTGGCGCTCCGGGCGCGGGGGTTGCGGGCGATCTCCTCGGCGGTGGGGGTGACCGGCCGGCGCGTGAGAATGCGCAGCCACCGCTTTCCCCCACAGGTGCAGGCGGAGGCCCCGGGAGGACAGGTGCACCCACGGGAGAGGCGCAGGAAGGTGTGTTTGATGGTTCGGTCCTCCAGGGAGTGGAAGGTAATGGCGCAGAGTCGCCCTGCCTCCCGGAGTACCTCCGCCGCATCGGGAATGGCTTTCTGCAGGTGCGTCAACTCGTCGTTCACCGCAATGCGCAGCGCCTGAAACGTCCGCGTCGCCGGGTCGATGGCCCGCGGCCACGCCTTCCGCGGGATGGCCTGCCGGACCACCCGGGCCAGCTCGTCGGTGGTCCGCAGGGGCCGCGCCCGCACAACGGCCCGGGCGATCCGCCGCGCCCACCGCTCCTCGCCGTAACGCCACAGCAGATCCGCCAGCGCCTGTTCGGGCAGGCTGTTGACCAGATCCGCCGCCGTAGTGCGCTGCCGCCGGTCCATGCGCATGTCCAGGGGGCCCGGCAGCGCGAACGAAAACCCGCGCTCGGCCCGGCTCAGCTGCAGCCAGGAAACGCCCAGGTCGAACACCACCCCATCCACCCGCTCCAGCCCCTGGGCGCGCAGAACCTCTTTGATGGCCGCATAGGTCTCTTGCACCAGCACCACCGCGCTCCCGAACCGGGCCAGCCGGCGGGCGGCCAGCTCCAGGGCGTCCCCGTCCCGGTCAATCCCCACCAGCAGCCCGCCGGGGCCGATGCGTTCCAGGATGGCCTCGGCGTGGCCGCCGGTGCCCACCGTGGCGTCCACGTAGACGCCCCCGGGGCGGGGCTGCAGCCACCGGATCGTCTCCTCCAGCAGGACCGGAACGTGCGCGGGCTCGTCCATGCCCTGCCCCGCGCGGGGCCGTTCTCCGATCCTACAGGCTCAGGTCCTTCAGTTCGGAGGCGATGGCCGTCGCCTCCGCCTGCACCCGGGCGATGTAGCGCTCCCAGTTCTGCAGGCTCCAGATCTCCAGCCGGCTGCCGACCCCGACCACCACCGCGTCCCGCTCGATCTTGGCGTACGCCCGCAGGTGCGGCGGGATCGTCATGCGGCCCTGGCGGTCGATCTCCACGTCCTCGGCGCTCGCCAGCAGGAACCGCACGAAGTCACGCCGGCTGACCGACAGGGCGCGCAGCTTTCGCTCGTTGCGCGCCCACTCCGGGGGGGAGTACACGGCCACGCATTCGTCCAGCCCGCGGGTCACCACCACCCGGTTGCCCAGGGCCGCACGGAACTTGGGGGGCAGGACGATCCGCCCCTTCTCGTCCAGCGAGTAGTGGTGCTCCCCCCTGAACAATGGTTCCCACCGTTCACCACTTTCTGACCCTCTATTCCACTAGTTCCCCCAATCTCCTTCTGTCAGACCTCCGGGGCGGGAAAATTTCCCCCGGGCGGGCGGACGACCCCAGATCCAGTGAGGCAGAGAGGCACAGACCCCCACGGGTAGGAGGGAAACCCGCCGGGGCGGAATCTCCAGACGGTGTGAGGATTTCCCGGATCGCGGGGCGCGGAGGTCAGGAGCCGAACCAGCGCGCCAGGCGCTCGCGTTCGAATTCCACCTTCTGCCGGTAGGCCTCCGCGGAAGGGGGGGCGACCTCGAGCCGGGGGGCGGGCGAGGCATAGAAGGTACCCCGCACCATCGCCGCCCGCTCTCCGCCCATCTCGATGAAACAGTAGCCATACCCGTCAAAGGGCGCCGGGGGCCGGGCGCCGGTGATCTCGGCGACGATCTGCCCGGCGACCACCCGGGCCTGCGCCTCGGCAAAGACTCCCGCCTTGGGCAGAGACAGACCGGTGGGCAGGGGAATGTCCACCACGTCCCCCACGGCGAAGACGCCGTCCGCGGATGTGCGCAGCGTCCCCGGGTCCACCTGAACCCACTCCCCCCGCAGGGCCAGCCCGCTGTCGGCGACGACCGCGGGAGGGCGGTGCGGTGGGACCGCCAGAAGCACATCCGCCTCCGCCCGCCCGGAGTCGTACACCACGGTCGTTCCCTCCAGCCGCACGGGGCGGCGGTTGGGCGCAAATCCGATTCCCTGCCGCGACAGCTGGCCCTCCACCTGGGCGCAGGCCGCCGGCCCGGCCGCGGGCAGCGACATGGGCTGCACGGTGGACGTCTGGATCTCCACGCCGTCCCGCAGCCCGCGCCGCCGGAAGAGGTCGTCCAGCAGCAGCGCGGCCTCGTAGGGCGCCGGCGGGCACTTGTAGGGCACGCCCAGCACGGCCACGTGGACGCGCCCCTCCCGCAGGCCCCGGATCCGCGGGACGATCCGCTCCACGTCTTCGGCGTCGTACAGGTTGCAGGCGGCCGGGCTCCAGCCGGCGATCAGGTCAGGCCGGGGGTCCGCCCCCAGAGCCACCACCAGGTAGTCGAAGGGCAGCGGGGCCTCGTCGGTCGCGACGGTGCGGGTGCGGAGGTCGATGCCCCGCACCGTGGTCCGGCGGACGTCCACGCCGCGGGCCGACAGGGCCGTCAGCGGTCGTGTCCCCTCCTGCCGGGTGGCCCGGCCCACCAGGACCCACAGCGTGCGCAGGCCCATCATGAACTCGCCACGGCGGTCCACCAGGGTGATGGTGTGCTCGGATCCCAGGGCCCCCCGGAGGCTGAGGGCGGCCGTGACGCCGCCAAATCCCCCGCCCAGAATCACGATGCGCCTGCCCATCGTCGCCCTCCCCTCGCCTTCTGGCGGTCCTCGCCAGCCTCCCACCTTTTGACCTTCAACCTGTCACCTTCAACCTTCAACGTTGCCCGCTCGCGGCGCCTACAGCGAGATCTCCTCTCCCACGCCCCGCTGGCGGGCGCGGGTGTACACCAGGTGCGCGGCGGCCACATCCTCCACCGCCATGCCCAGCGACTTGAACAGCGTGATCTCCTCATCGGCGGTCCGCCCGGGCACGCGGCCCGCCAGGACCTCCCCGACCTCGCCCGCGATGTGGTCGGCCGACAGCGCGCCTTCGCGCATCGGGATCAGCAGGTCCCCCGACTCCGCCAGGGCTCCTGCGCGCGAGTCCACGAACACCCGGGCCCGCCGGACGGCCTCGGTGTCCAGTTCCCGCCAGTCGGGACGCGCCGCGCCCACGGACGTGATGTGGGCCCCGGGAGCCACCCACGCGCCGGCCAGGACGGGCGTGGGCGAGGAGGTGGCGGTGACGATCAGATCGGCCCCGCGCACGGCCTCTTCGGCCGTGGCGCAGGCCCGCGCGGCCACGCCCAGCTTCTCCCGGGCCTCCTCCGCCAGGGCCGCCGCCCGCGCGGAGGTGCGCGACCACACCCGCACCTCCCGGATGGGACGGACCAGGCGCAGCGCCTCCAGATGGCTGCGGGCCTGCACCCCGGCCCCCAGGATCGCCAGGACCGCGGCCTGCGGCCGCGCCAGAACCCGGGCCGCCGCGGCGGAGGTGGCGGCCGTCCGCACCTCCGTGATCAGCCGGCCGTCCAGGAGGGCCAGCGGCTGGCCGGTGGCGCCCTCCCACAGCAGAATCACCGCCAGGTGGGTGGGCAGCCCCCGGGCCGCGTTGCCCGGATAGAAGGTGACCGCCTTGGCGCCCAGGGCCTCCTCGGGCGCGCGCAGGTGCGCCGGCATCAGCCCCAGGTAGCCCCCGTGGGGTCCGATCAGCATCGCCAGACGCACCGGCTGCACCACCTGCCCGGTGGAGAACGCCCGCAGGGCCCGGTCCATCAGGTCGATGGCGTCCGCCATGGGCAGCAGGGCGCGCACGTCGCTTTCCCGCAGCAATAGCATCGCCGCCATCCCCGGGAAGGTGTGTTCGCCATCCGCGCGCGGGAGCCTCCGTCACCGTCCGGCAGGAGACCGCCCCGCCGCCGGGGGATTCTCCGGACGATGCGGCGCCGGCTGAACCTGGTCATCCTGGCCCACATGTGGGCGCTGGCTCCCTTGGCGGTGGCCTGGTTCGCCGTGCCCGCCACGGCCGACCTCCTGGTCCGCACCGTCCTCTGGTCGCGTCGACCGTCCGGACGGTGGTCGCCGCTGAACGGGCCGCGGAGAGGGACCGTTTCCAGAGGGAGCTGGCGCGGGAGATCCACGACGAGGTCCAGCACCTGCTGGTCACCCTGGCCCAGCGCCTGGACCCGGCGTCCCGCCTGATCCGGGAGGCGCCCGAGCGGGCGGGGCGCATCGCCGCCGCCGAAACCGACACCGCCCGCCGGGCGGCCGACGAGATGCGCTACCTGGTCCGCCGGCTGCGGGCGGCGCCGGTGGATCTGGCCGCCGCCCTGCGCACCCTGGTGGCCGGCACCGCCGACCGGTGGCCGCTCGAGCTGGTGGTCCGCCCCCTCCGTCGCTGCCCCGCATCTCGCCGGCTGCCGATCACGCGCTGCTGCGGATGATCCAGGAGGGTCTGACCACCGCCGCGCGCCACGCCCGGGTCCGGCACGTGCAGGTCACCGTCGAGCCGGCGGACGGCCGTCTCCGCTGCATCATGGAAGACGACGGCGTGGGATTCGAGGTGGCCACCGAGGGTGCCGAGGGGCTGGCCGGCCTGCGGGAGCGCCTGCGGGCAGCCCCACCCGGGGACAGCAGGCCCGCAGGAGGCGGTAGCCGTGCCGGGCGGATGCGACCCAGTCCTCCCAGCTCACCCGCGCCAGGTCGTCGGGCGAGGTCCCATGGCCGGCCAGCCGGACGACCGACACCTCCCATCCGGCGCCGGCCAGCGCCTCGGCCAGCGGGGTCATCTCCAGGGGAGACCCCGAAAACCCGTGCAGGAGCAGACACCCGCCCGCCGGATCGCCCACCCGTGCGCCTCCCCGACGCCCCGGTGTGTTCGCCGCGCGCGCCCTCATCCCTGGCGGCCGGCCCGGGCCGGGGGTGGATGGCCCGCCCGGGGCATGGCCCCCCGCGCCGCCACCCGGTAGGGTGGAGCCGAGGGACAGAAAGGAGCGTAGCGATGGCAGACGGCGGCGCGCGCGAAGGCAGCCCCTCCGGCCCGGCCCGGAGAGCGGGCGGGCGGGGACTGAACGTGGTCTCTCTGGTGGGCCGGCTCGCCCGCGATCCCGATGTCCGGACGACGGAGACCGGGGTCCAGCGGGCGTGGTTCGTGCTGGCGGTTCCCCGGACGGCCGTGGGGCGCGACGGGCGCCGCGATGCCGACTTCATCCCGGTGATCGCCTGGCGGCGGCTGGCCTCGGTGGTGGCCGACCACCTGCGGGCGGGGCGCCTGGTGGGGGTCGCCGGACACCTGCGGGTCGAGCAGATGGACGCCGAGGGCGGCCGGCGCACCGCCGTGGAGGTGGTGGCCGAACAGGTGGTGTTCCTGGACGCCCCGCCGCGGCCCTCTCCGGCGGAGGAGTGAGGCCCGGCAGGAATCCGGCGGCGCCGGCCGAAGCCTCTGCTACACGCGATGGGGGGCAGCAGCGCCCGGGAGGGGGGACCTGTGGAGGAACCCGTGTCGGCCGCCGGGCCGGCGGCGGTGGACGACGAGCGTTTTTCGTTTGAGCGATTCGCCCGGCACCCCTTTTTCCGACAGGTCAACGCCTGGCTGGTCGCCCACAGCCGCATCCCCCGGGACGGCGCGGTGGTGGACCTGGCCTGCGGGCCGGGGGCGGTCACCGAACTGATCCTGCGCGAGATGGACGAGTCCGCGCCCGGCGCCTGCGTCTACGCCGTGGACCCGTCACCGTCTGCCCTGGCCCGGGCCCGTGAGCGCATTCGCTCCCGGATCGTCCGCTTCATCCAGGGCACCGCGGAGCGCCTGGCGGCCCTGGTGCCCCCGGTGGACCGGGTGGTGTTCGCCAACGCCATCCACCTGATCGGCGACAAGGCGGCGGTGCTCGACCAGATCTTCCGCTGCCTGCGATCGGGGGGTCTGCTCAGCTTCAACACGACCTTCTTCCACGGCGCCTATCCCGACGGCACCCAGCGCTTTTACCGCCTGTGGGTGCTGCGGGCGATGCGCTGGCTGGCCGAGCAGGGGTATTCCGTCACCCGCGGCGTCAAGGCCACCGCCATGCAGTGGCTTACCGTGGATCAGTACCGGGACCTGCTGCGGGCCGTGGGGTTCGGCGACCCGGTGGTCACCCTCCACCAGCAGCCCCTCAGCCGCCAGAGCCTGAAGGACATCGGATCGTTTTCCCTGTTCATCCAGGGCGCCCTCCCGGGCGTCCCCCTGGAAGCGGGCGCCGAAGCGCTGCGCCGGGGGGTGGACGAGGCGTTTGACGAGCTGGGCCTGTCGGCGGTCCCCCGCAACTGGCTGCAGGTGATCGCGCCGCGGCCCTGATCTCCCGCGCGCATAAAAACACGCGGGGACGCGGCATGACGCCGCGTCCCCGCGCGATGACTCCCGGCAGCGACCTACTCTCCCACACCGTTGCCAGTGCAGTACCATCGGCCCTGGAGGGCTTAACGACCGTGTTCGGAATGGGAACGGGTGTGGCCCCTCCGGCATGGCCACCGGGAAGACGTCTCGGTGTCGAAGGTCAGGGACGGCTCCGGCACGACCCCGACCGGGGTCTGGGCCATCGACCGTGACCGTGGTCCTTCGACATCGCCTCGTGCAGGCTCCACACAGCTACTCCTAAAGCGGTGATCAAGCCCTCGCCCGATTAGTACCGGTCAGCTCAACGCCTTGCGGCGCTTACACCTCCGGCCTATCAACCAGGTCGTCTTCCTGGGGGCTTACCCGGTTGACCCGGTGGGTGGCCTCATCTTGGGGTGGGCTTCGCGCTTAGATGCTTTCAGCGCTTATCCCGTCCGGACATAGGTACCCGGCGCGTGCCCTTGGCAGGACAACCGGTACGCCAGAGGTCCGTCCACTCCGGTCCTCTCGTACTAGGAGCAGCTCCCCTCAAGCCACCTGCGCCCGCAGTGGATAGGGACCGAACTGTCTCACGACGTTCTGAACCCAGCTCACGTACCGCTTTAATGGGCGAACAGCCCAACCCTTGGGACCTACTGCAGCCCCAGGATGCGATGAGCCGACATCGAGGTGCCAAACCTCCCCGTCTATGTGGACTATTGGGGGAGATCAGCCTGTTATCCCCGGAGTAGCTTTTATCCGTTAAGCCACGGCGCTTCCACTTGCCGCCGTAGGATCACTAGGCCCGACTTTCGTCCCTGCTCGGCTTGTCGGCCTCACAGTCAAGCCCCCTTATGCCCTTACACTCGCCGCACGGTTTCCAACCGTGCTGAGGGGACCTTTGGGCGCCTCCGTTACCGTTTAGGAGGCGACCGCCCCAGTCAAACTGCCCACCTGCCACTGTCCCGGAAACCGGTGAGGTCCCCGGTTAGGACTTAGCCTTGCCAAGGGTGGTATTCCAAGGGCGGCTCCACCGAGGCCGGAGCCCCGGCTTCTCAGCCTCCCACCTATCCTCTGCATGGTAAGACCAAATCCAATGACAAGCTGCAGTAAAGCTTCACGGGGTCTTTCCGTCCAGCTGCGGGTAGCCTGTGTCTTCACAGGCCGCACAACTTCGCCGAGTCTCTCGTCGAGACAGCGCTCAGCTCGTTACGCCATTCGTGCAGGTCGGAACTTACCCGACAAGGAATTTCGCTACCTTAGGCTCGGTGTTAATCTGCATGTCGCCATGCAGGACGGACTATCTCTTCCCGCCTGATCGCGGGTCCGGCGTATAGTCTCTGAGGATTCTGCCTACTACCGCCGACACGGCCCGCTTCCGGGCCGTGCCCTTGGCAGCGGGGTTCAACGCGTACGCCTGCTCGACGATACGCGCCAACCCGTCCGGCGTGCGGTGCTCCTTGCGTTCCATGGCCTCCACGATAGCGCAGAATCGCTCGTAGATCTCGCGCCGGGGAGAGTACACCATGTACTTGCGCAGGAAGGGCACCACCTTTTCCGCCAGGCTCCGCCGGCTCGTGATCGCAAACTCCCATACCCGCTCGTTGCCGGGCTTGGGACGGATGCGACCCGTGCCGAAGATCCGCCGCGCCAGCTCGAGCATCTGCGGGTACTCCCGATGCTGGTAGAGAAGGAACTCGGGATCCACGTAATACCCGAACTGCGCCGTCGGATCCTCCTTGATGGACACCGTGACGGAGCCCTCGCCTTCGATGAAACCGGCGAGGAACCATCGCTGCGCTTCGGTAGCAGACAGCCTTTCCTGCTGATAGGCTGCAGTCATGGGTTGTCACCTCCTCGGTACCATGACATCCACAGCCGTCCCAGCATATAGCCGGATTTTCCAACGGCCATCCCGGTAGCGTGGGATTACCGTTATAGTTACGGCCGCCGTTCACCGGGGCTTCAGTTTGGGGCGTCGCCCGGGGTCGCCCCCGGACTAACCCCTCCCTTTAACCTTCCGGCACTGGGCAGGCGTCAGCCCCTATACGTCGCCTTGCGGCTTAGCAGAGACCTGTGTTTTTGTTAAACAGTCGGCTGAGCCTATTCTCTGCGACCCCTTCGGGCTCCCGCTGCGCGCGGTCACCCTACCAGGGCACCCCTTCTCCCGAGGTTACGGGGTCATTTTGCCGAGTTCCTTGACGAGAGTTCTCTCGCGCGCCTTGGCACGTTGCGTGCCTGGCCACCTGTGTCGGTTTCCGGTACGGGCGCCCCGCACCCTCACCACGAGGCTTTTCTCGTCAGTGTGGGCTCAGCCACTTCGCCCTCGCATGCGCTCGGGCTCGTGTTCGCGTCTCGGCGTTAACGGGGATCCGGATTTGCCTAGATCCCCCGCCTACCCGCTTAACCCGGGACGACCAGCACCCGGTAGGCCTACCCTCCTGCGTCCCCCCGTGGCTCGATAACGGGTACGGAGCGGGGCCGGAATGTCGACCGGCTGTCCATCGGCTACGCCTGTCGGCCTCGCCTTAGGTCCCGCCTAACCTTACGCGGACGAACCTTCCGTAAGAATCCTTGGCCTTACGGCGGACAGGATTCTCACCTGTCTTTTCGCTACTCATGCCGGCAGTCGCACTTCCGCCTCGTCCAGCAGTCCTTCCGGTCTGCCTTCACCCTGGCGCGGAACGCTCCCCTACCACCCGGCGCGGGACGACACCCGCACCGGATCCGCAGCTTCGGTAGGCGGCTTGAGCCCCGTTGAATTTTCGGCGCAGCACCACTCGACCAGTGAGCTGTTACGCACTCTTTAAAGGATGGCTGCTTCTAAGCCAACCTCCTGGCTGTCTGGGCGGTGCCACTTCCTTTCCCACTTAGCCACCATTTGGGGACCTTAGCTGGCGGTCTGGGTTGTTCCCCTCTCGTCCATGAAGCTTATCCCTCACGGACTCACTCCCGGCGAGCACCGCGCGGCATTCGAAGTTTGGTTGGGTTCGGTACGGGTCCTCCCGCCCTAGCCCATCCAGAGCTCTACCACCGCGCGGCTCGGCGCCGAGGCGGCACCTCAATGCCTTTCGGGGAGAACCAGCTATCTCCGGGTTCGGTTGGCATATCACCCCTACCCCCAGCTCATCCCATGGTTTTTCAACACCAACGGGTGCGGGCCTCCGCGGAGGGTTAACTCCGCTTCACCCTGGCCAGGGGTAGCTCACCCGGTTTCGGGTCTGCCGCGTGCGACTCCACCCCGGCCCGCCTCGCGGCGGACCGGGGGCCCCAACAGGGGTGCGCCCTGTTCAGACTCGGTTTCCCTCCGCCTCCGGCCGTCGCCGGCCTTAGGCTCGCCACACGCGACAACTCACCGGCTCATTCTTCAATAGGCACGCCGTCAGGCATTCCGATCCCGAAGGATCGGCATAGCCCTCCGACTGATTGTGGGCACACGGTTTCAGGTTCTATTTCACTCCCCTCCCGGGGTTCTTTTCACCTTTCCCTCACGGTACTCGTGCACTATCGGTCGCCAAGGGTGTTTAGCCTTGGAAGGTGGTCCTCCCGGCTTCCCACGGGATTCCTCGTGTCCCGTGGTACTCAGGAACGCCACCCAGGAAGTCCTCGCCGTGTCGCCTACGGGGCTGTCACCCTGTATCGCCTGCCGTTCCAGGACAGTTCGGCTACGGCGAGGATTGCTCACTTCCCGGCCGGTCCGCAGCCCGGCCCGATGGCGCCCTGCAACCCCGCGCGGACAACGCCTGCGGGCTTCCGCGCCCGCGCGGTTTGGGCTGTTCCCCGTTCGCTCGCCACTACTAGGGGAATCTCGGTTGATTTCTCTTCCTCCCGGTACTAAGATGTTTCAGTTCCCGGGGTGCCCTCCACACCGCCTATGGATTCAGCGGTGGGTCCCGCGGTATGACCCGCGGGGGGTTTCCCCATTCGGAGACGGCCGGATCGACGGTTGCTCGGCACCTCCCCGGCCCTTTCGCCGCCGACAGCGTCCTTCATCGGCCCTTGGCGCCAAGGCATCCACCGTGCGCCCGTACTAGCTTGGAACCCGCTTTAGGAGTAGCTGTCTAGAGCCTGCACTGCCCCCTCGTGCCTG
>JAVHLZ010000007.1:103840-109430 GCA_031081675.1 Armatimonadota bacterium | reverse complement strand
GCGCCTTGACTCTCTACGCGCGCTCTGCCTACACTGGGGGCGGAGTCCCGCGCCCATGCGCTTTGTGCGGCACTTCTCCCTCGACGAGGCCAACCGGGCGCTGCGCGAGATCACGCCCCTGCTGGTTCGCCTCCGGGAGATCCACATCGCGGCCACCCGGGCCCGGGAGCGCCTGGACGTCCTGTGGAAGCGCCTGGAGTCCGGGGAGCCGGTTCTGGACGACCTCACCGGGGTCCGCGCCCAGATCGAATCGCTGACCCGGGAGGCGGCCGGCCTGCTGCGCCGCCTGGACGAGGTCGGCTGCATCCTGCGGGACGTGGAGATGGGCCTGGTGGACTTTCCGGCCGTGGTGGAAGGGACCGAGGTCTTCCTGTGCTGGCGGCTGGGCGAGGAGGCCATCGCCTACTGGCACGGGACGGCCGAAGGGTTCGCCGGCCGCAAGCCGCTGAGCGCCCTGCCCGGGAGCCGGGTCCACTGATGGATCCGCCGCTGCGGCAGGAACGCCTGTCCGTCCCCCGAACACCACCGGGGACCTGCGGGTCCTCCCACATCTCCCGCGCGCAGGTGATCCATGGCTGAGCCCTACGACCTGGTCATCATCGGCGGCGGCCCCGGCGGGTACGTGGGCGCCATCCGTGCCGCCCAGCTGGGCCTGCGCACCGCCCTGGTGGAGCGCGACAAGCTGGGCGGCACCTGCCTGCACGTGGGGTGCATCCCCACCAAGGCGATGCTGCACACCGCCGAGCTGCTGGACCACCTGCGCGACCCCCGCGACCTGGGGCTGACGGTGGACGGGGTGGGCGTGGACCTGGCGGCCGTGCACCGGCGCAAGGCGCGGGTGGTAGACCAGCTCCACAAGGGCGTGCAGTACCTGATGCGCAAGCACAGGATCGACGTCTTCGCCGGCGAGGGGCGGTTCCTCAGCGCCACCCGGGTGGGGGTGGCCCTGTCCGACGGGTCGGAGACCGAGCTGTCCGCGCGGCACGTGCTGATCGCGACCGGCTCAGCCCCCCGCAGCATCCCCGGGGTGACCATCGACCACGGCCGGATCATCGACAGCACCGACGCCCTCCACCTGCAGGAGGTCCCCCGCTCCATCGCCATCCTGGGGGCGGGCCCGGTGGGGGTGGAGTTCGCCAGCCTGTTCCGGGCCCTGGGCAGCCAGGTGACCATCATTGAGCTGCTGCCCACCCTGGTGCCGCTGGAGGATGAAGAGATCGGCCAGGCGCTGGAGCGCTCTTTTGTCCGGCGGGGGATCACCGTTCTCACCCGGGCCACCGCGCGGGCGGCCACGGCGGAGGGAGGCCGGGTGCGGCTGGAGGTCGTCCGGGGAGAGGAGACGTCCACCCTGGACGCCGACTACCTGCTGGTGGCAGTGGGGCGGGGGCCGGTCACCGACGGGCTGGCCGCCGCCGAGGCCGGGGTGGAGCTGGAGAAGGGCGCCGTCCGGGTGGACGAGCAGTTCCGCACCACCGCGGGCACGGTGTTCGCCATCGGCGACGTGCTCACGGGCCTGCGCCCGTACCGGCTGGCCCACGTGGCCAGCGACGAGGCCATCGCCGCCGTGGAGACCATCGCCGGGCAGCGCGAGCGGGGGGTGAACTACGACGCGGTGCCGCGCCCGACCTATTCCATCCCCCAGGTGGCCAGCATGGGCCTCACCGAGCGGCAGGCGCGGGAGCGCGGCCTGGACGTGCGGGTGGGCCGGTTCAGCTTCCAGGCCAGCAGCAAGGCCACCATCGAGGGCGCGCGGGAAGGGTTCGTCAAGGTGGTGGCGGACGCCCGGGTGGGGGAGATCCTGGGCATCCACATGATGGGACCCGCGGTGACCGAACTGCTCGCCGCGGGGGTGGTGGCCCGCTCCCTGGAGGCCACCGTGACCGAGCTGGCGGAGGCGGTGTACTCGCACCCGACGTTGGGGGAGGCGTTGAAGGAAGCGGCGCTGGACGCCCTGGGCCGGGTCCTCCACGCCTGAGCCCGCGGCGAGCGGGGCGACGGCGCGGGTCCGCCCGGGCGCCGGCTGGCCGCCTGTTCACATCGCGGGAAGGGTCTGCACGCGGGCTTCCCCACCATCCGGCGTTGGTGGGGATGCTGACCAAGGGGGCGGGAGGATGAGCGTGCGCGACACCCGGGCGGCGGTGGACGCCCGCCACCGGACCCTGGGCCTGTCGGACCAGGACGTCCTGGACATGTACTACTACATCGCCCTGGCGCGGGCGCTGGACGAGCGCATGTGGGTCCTGCAGCGCGCCGGCAAGGCGATGTTCGTGATTTCCGGCCCCGGCCACGAAGGCTGCCAGGTGGGCGCCATGTGGCCGATGGACAAGCAGCGCGACTGGTTCGTGCCGTTTTACCGGTCCATTGCGGCCTGCCTGGTCAAGGGCATGTCGCCCACCGAGATCCTCCTGGGCCTGCTGGCCCGGGCCCCCGACCCCAGCAGCGGCGGCCGCCAGATGCCCGGCCACTACGGCCACCCGCGCTACAAGATCCTGTCCACCAGCAGCCCCGTGGGCACCCAGTACCCCCACGCGGTGGGCATCGCCTACGCCGCCAAGCTGCGCCGGACCGGCGAGATCACCATGGTGGCCGTGGGCGACGGCGGCACCAGCGAGGGTGACTGGCACGAGGCTCTCAACTGGGCCGGCGTGCACCGGCTGCCGGTGATCTTCGTGGTGGAGAACAACTTCTACGCCATCTCGGTGCCGTTCCACAAGCAGGTGGCCGGCGGCAGCGTCGCCGCCCGGGCGGCGGGCTACGGCATGCCGGGAGTGGTGGCCGACGGGAGCGACGTGCTGGAGTGCTACCGGGTGGCCCGGGAGGCCTACGAGCGGGCCCGGCGGGGCGAGGGCCCCACGCTGATCGAGTACCGGGTGCAGCGGCTGGGCTCCCACAGCAGCGACGACCAGCAGGAGCGCTACCGGCCCAAGGACGAGATCGAAGCCGCCCGCCGCCAGGATCCGCTGGTCACCTTCCGGGAGTACCTGGAGCAGGTGGGGGTCCTCACCGACGAGCGCCTGCGGGCCATCCAGGAGCGGGTGCGCCGCGAGGTGGACGAGGCCACCGACGCCGCCGAGCGCGCGCCGCTGCCCGAGCCCGAGTCGGCGGCCCGCTACGTCTACGCGCCGCCGCAGGACGACCCGGTCTTCTGGACCGGGGTCACCCCGCCGGGGGCGTGGCGCGGGTCGCCCGACTTCCCCTGGCTGCGGCGGGAGGAGTGAGGAGGGAGGGCCATGGCCGAGCTGCGCTACGTGGATGCGCTGAACCGGGCCCACCACGAGGAGATGGAGCGCGATGAGCGGGTGGTGGTCCTGGGCGAGGACGTGGGCCGCAAGGGAGGCGTGTTCGGGGTCACGGCCGGCCTGTACGAGAAGTTCGGCGAGGAGCGGGTGATCGACTCGCCGCTGGCCGAGTCGTCCATCGTGGGCGTGGCCATCGGGATGGCCGCCAACGGGCTGCTGCCCATCGCCGAGATCCAGTTTGCCGACTTCATCCACCCGGCCTTCGACCAGATCGTCAGCGAGGCGGCCCGGATGCGCTACCGGTCCAACAACGCTTTCGGCTGCCCGCTGGTCATCCGCACGCCCTACGGGGGATCCCACGGCACCGCCCTGTACCACTCCCAGTCCATCGAGGCATTCTACGCTCACGTGCCGGGGCTGAAGGTGGTGGCCCCCTCCACCCCGTACGACGCCAAGGGCATGCTCAAAGCCGCGGTGCGCGACCCCGACCCGGTGCTGTTCTTGGAGCACAAGCGCATGTACCGCCTGGTGCGGGGGGAGGTGCCCGACGAGGACTACATCGTCCCCCTGGGCCCGGCGGTGGTGCGCCGGGAAGGCACCGACCTGTCGGTGTTCGCCTACGGGTGGATGCTGCACGAGTCGCTGCAGGCGGCCGACCTGCTGGCCCAGGAAGGGATCAGCGTCGAGGTGGTGGACCTGCGCAGCCTGCGGCCGCTGGACAAGGAGACGATCCTGCGGTCGGTGGCCAAGACCAACCGGGCGCTGATCGTGTACGAAGACAACCGCTTCGGCGGGTTCGGAGCCGAGGTGGCCGCGCTGATCGCCGAGGAGGCGTTCGAGAGCCTGGACGCGCCGGTGATGCGGCTGGGCGGCCCCGACGTGCCCGGGATCCCGTACAGCAAGCCGCTGGAGGAGTGGTTCTACCCGACGCGGGACCGCATTGCCGCGGCCATGCGCCGGCTGGCGGCGTACTGAGACCGGGCCGGGAGGAGCACTGATCCCATGCCCGTGGAAGTGAGGCTCCCCCAGCTGGGCGAGAGCACCTTTGAGGGCACCATCGGCCGCTGGCTGAAGAAGCCCGGCGACCGGGTGGAGCGCTTTGAGCCGCTGGTGGAGATCATCACCGACAAGGTCAACGTGGAGATGCCGGCCCCGGTGGGCGGCGTCCTCACCCAGATCCTGGTGCCCGAGGGCCAGACCGTGCCCGTGGGCACGCCCATCGCCCTGGTGGAGACCGCCGCCGCAGAGACCCCTGCCGCCGGGGTGCCGGCCGCCGCGGCCGCGCCTGCTCCGGAGCCCGCGCCGCCCCCCGCCGCCCCGCCGCCCGCCGAGGAGAAGGTGCGGCTGTCGCCGGTGGTGCGGCGCCTGGCCGAAGAGCACGGGATTCCTCTGGAGGAGGTGGCGCGGCTGCGGGGCAGCGGTGCCGGCGGCCGGGTGACCAAGGACGACCTGCTGCGCTACCTGCAGGCCCGGCAGGCTGGCCCCATGCCCGCTGTACCCGGCCCCGCGCCGGCCCCCGCCCCGCCGCCCGGGGCCCCGCCGGCGACCCCGGTTCCTCCCATCCCCCCGCCGGTGCTGCACCCGGGGGACCAGCTGCTCAAGCTCACCCCGCTGAGGCGCTCGGTGGCCCAGCGCATGGCCCAGTCCAAGCGGGAGATTCCCCACGCCTACGGGGTCATCGAGGTGGATATGACCGCCCTGGTCCGCTGGCGGGAGGCCCACAAAGACCAGTGGCGGGCCCGGGAAGGCGTGAACATCACCTACACGGCCTTCTTTGTCCGCGCCGCCGTGGAGGCCCTGAAGGCGTTTCCCATCGTCAACTCCACGTGGAGCGACGAGGGCATCATCCTGCGGCGGGCCATCAACATCGGGATCGGGATCGCCCTGGACGAGGGTCTCGTGGTGGCGGTGATCAAGCAGGCGGACCAGAAAAACCTGGTGGGCATTGCCCGGGAGCTGGAGGAGCTGGGCCGGCGGGCGCGGGAGGGTACCCTGACCCTCGACGACGTGCAGGGGGGGACGTTCACCATCACGAACCCCGGCGTGTTCGGCTCCATCTGGTCGATGCCGATCATCGTGCCGGGGCAGGCGGCCATCCTGGCCACCGACGCCATCGTCAAGCGGCCGGTGGTGCGGGGTGACGCCATCGCCATCCGGGACATCATGCACCTGGGACTGGCGTTCGACCACCGGATCTTTGACGGAGCCGTCGCCGACCGCTTCCTGCACCGCATCCGGGAAAAGCTGGAGGGGTTTGCGGGCGGGGACGCGGCCCTGACGGATTTCTGACGCAGCCGCGGGTCGGGCGCGGCACCGCGACGCGGGGACACACGGCATCTCCCTCGCCCCCG
>JAVHLZ010000007.1:81675-103740 GCA_031081675.1 Armatimonadota bacterium | reverse complement strand
GTCACCGGTCAGACCTCGCAGCGTCCGGAGTGGCTGAAGGCCCGGTTGCCGGGCGGGCCCAACTACCGCGATCTCGTGCAGATCATGCGCACCCAGGCGCTGCACACGGTCTGCGAGGAGGCCCGCTGTCCGAACATCGGCGACTGCTGGGAGCGGCGCACCGCCACCTTCCTGGTCCTGGGCAACCTGTGCACCCGCAACTGCGCCTACTGCGCCATCGCCCACGGCCTGCCCACCGAACTGGACTGGCAGGAGCCCGAGCGGGTGGCGCGGGCGGTGGCGGCCATGGGCCTGCGCCACGCGGTGATCACCTCGGTGAACCGCGACGACCTGGCCGACGGCGGCGCCGCCATCTTCGCCGCCACCATCCGCCGCATCCACCAGTACCTGCCCGAGTGCACCGTGGAGGTGCTGATCCCCGACTTCAAGGGAGACCCCCGCGCCCTGCAGACGGTCCTGGATGCCGGGCCGGAGATCCTGGGACACAACATCGAGACCGTCCCCCGGGTCTTCCGGGTGGTCCGGCACGGCGGCAGCTACGCCCGGTCGCTGGAGCTGCTGCGTCGGGCGAAGGAGTGGGGCTACACCGCCTTCACCAAGAGCGGCATCATCCTGGGGATGGGGGAGACCTGGGACGAGCTGCTCCAGACCATGGCGGACCTGCGGGCGGTGGACTGCGACATCCTCACCCTCGGCCAGTACCTCCGGCCGGGTCCGGACTACCACCCCATCGACCGCTACTACACCCCGCAGGAGTTCGCCGAGCTCAAGCGGATCGGGCTCGCCATGGGCTTCCGCTATGTGGAGTCGGGGCCCCTGGTGCGGTCCTCCTATCACGCCGACGAGCAGGCCCGCGCCGTCCGCGCCCTGCGGGCCCGCATCGGGTACGCCGCCACCTGACGCCGCCGGCCCCCCTGCCGACGCCAGCCGCCGGTCCGTGAGCTCCAGTTGGCGCCGACCTGCGGACAGGACACCCGCCGCCGGCGATACTGGGTCCGCACAGGCGGGAGGCGGGGAGCGTGGACGATGAGCGGCAGTGCGGCGGTGGAGGCCGGGGGCCCTGCGTGCGCGGAGCGGGCCGACGACCTGGCGCACCTGGTGTACCGGATCACCTGGAAATTCATGCACAGTGACCCCACCCTGGCCCAGCGGATGCGGGCGGCGGCGATCACCCTCGCCGCCTGCCTGCGGGCGCGGGACCGGGGGGTGGCGGCCGGCTGGCTGGCGAGCCAGGCCGCCGTGGCGTTGGGCGAACTGGAGTGTTGCGCCCACCTGGGCCGGCGGATCGGGGTGCTGGGGGAGACGGACCGGCGGCGGATGGACGCCCTGCGGGAGGAGGTGTCGCAGGCGGTGGCGCGGGAGGTGGGGGAAGCCGCCGCGGCGGCTGTGCCCCACCCGAAGGGGGGCGGTCGCTGATGCGTCGGTTGCGGGACGGCCGGCCGCCCGGGTGCGACCATCTGCCCGGCGACCTCTTCGCCGAGGACGGGTTCCGCGATCCGGCGACGGTGGTGGAGTGCATCCACTGCGGCCGCCGGTTTGCCCTGGGTGACGCGGTGTGGGTGCCGCTGCCGGGAGATCCCGTCGTGGCGGGCCTGTGGAGCTGCGCGCACTTCCCCGACTGCGACGGGACCCTGATCGACTTCGTCCCCGTCCGCCAGCGGCCGCGCGGTCAGGGCCGGCCGGGAGCGGTCCCTCCCGCAGGACCGCGGCGTGGGCGCCGGCGAACATCGAGTGATGGTGATCGCTGTCATTGAGGAGGGAGCGCGCGTGCAGAGGGACGTCATCTCCACCGAGTCGGCTCCGCGGGCCATCGGGCCCTACTCCCAGGCCATCCGCGCCAACGGATTCGTGTTCCTGTCCGGGCAGATCGCCCTGGACCCTCTCACCGGACAGGTGGTGGGCCAGGACGTCAAGACCCAGACCCGCCGCGTGCTCGACAACATTGCGGCGGTGCTGGCGGCGGCCGGATCGTCGCTGGACAAGGTGGTCAAGTGCACCGTCTTCCTCAAGGACATGAACGACTTCGGGCCCATGAACGAGGAGTACGGCAGCTACTTCAAAGAACTGCCGCCGGCCCGCACCACGGTGCAGGTGGCCCGGCTGCCCCGCGACGCCCTGGTGGAAATCGAGGTGATCGCCCTGGCGTAGGCAGCAGGACCGGGCATATGGAGCCAGGGAGGATGAAACCCGGGTCAGGTAATGCTCCCCCCTACGGGGCCGTCCGTGGCCCCGCCTTGCCCACCGGGAGCATAGACAGCGGTCCGCCTGCGCGGGGCCGTACCCGAACAGGAGTTTGGGCTCGTGCGCAGAAAAAAGTAGTGAACCAAGAATACATCTCGAGTCGGAGCTGTGAGGATGCGTTCGCCATTGTTCCTTGAGCGAGAACGTAGGGGCGTTCGTTGCACGGCCCGATTGTACGTTGGCTCAAGTGAGTCGATGCCCGAATTGCAAGACAATGAAGTAACGTTGACAGTTACTTCACCTCCGTACTGGAACGCCATAGACTACGATCGACACTCGCAAGATCCGACACAGTTCTATAGAACGAGATCCTACAAGAGTGGATTCGACGAGTACGACTCGTACCTCGCCTGGTTAACGGCCGTCTTTAGGGAGGTGAGGCGAGTAACCCGCCCAGGCGGATACCTCGCGCTGGTGGTAGGTACAGTCCTGCACAGGGGCGTGCATTATCCTGTCCCTTTCGATGTGACGAGTCGTTTGGTGTCTGATGGCTGGAAGTTTCACCAGGATATTATCTGGCACAAGACGACCGCTGGAGTGAAGCGGGCAGGGGTCTTCATCCAGAAGCCGTACCCAGGGTACTACCACCCTAACATCATGACCGAATATATCCTCACTTTTCGCAAGCCGGGAGATCCACTTTACCGTTTAGGTTCAAAGGCCCAGCGCGAGGCCTCGCGAGTCGAGGTTGGCGATCTCTTCGTAAAGGACATTGCCAACAACGTGTGGCACATCGCCCCGGTTCCCCCTGGCACTCTACGACATCCGTGCCCGTTTCCTGAGGAGATTCCCTGGCGATTGATACAGCTCTTTTCACACGTGGGAGACATTGTGTTAGATCCCTTCCTTGGGTCGGGTCAGACTTCGAAAGTTGCTCTCTGGCTTGGCCGTCATGTGGTGGGATACGATACGATATCGGAGTACGTCCACTATGCGTATGCGCGGCTTAGCGAGCCGTTGTCAGTTCGTCCCATGCAGCTTGTGGCTGAATTCGCCAAGGTGAGTCTCAATGCGCCCCTGGGGGCCTCACCGCGGACGAGAAGGGCATCCAAAACTCGTCACGGTTCCGGGGTTCCTGCCCAGATGAAATTGGTGGTCACGAACCAGTAGTATCCCAGTGCTGAAGAAATGTCATGGCTTATGAAGAAGTGTCATGGCTTACGAGCGTGAGCGCGAGGGCTTCAGGTTGTTCCGTGATAGGTTGCGAGGTGATCCGGAACTCAGGGTTGAATTGGAGCGTGCTGTAGAAGAGATCCTGGACAAATATGACACTGCGATCCGAGAGAATCGTTTTGTTGTTGGCGGAGTAATAGAGCACATTGTCGGGGTGTCTCTTCGGGCTTGTGGAGTGGGAGTGCGTCACCGAGGGCTGACTTCTGCCGGAATTGACCTGATCTTTGAAGGAGATCCTGGCGGCTATTCCGTCAAGTCAATGTTTCGGGCTTCATCAACCCGGCTCGTCAATGTCCTGGGGCGTCCTCCCGTTCTTAGCGATTGGTGCGCGGGTACTCTTTTCCTCGTTCAGAGAGGTATCGTATACGCCGATCCTGAGCTTCCGTGGTGGAAACGCAATCTGCGCCATTGCGTACGGATTGCTGAGGACGCGCTTCAGATTCGCAGAGGGTGCGTGGAAAAGTTCATTTTAGAGGAGCCTGATTGGCTCGCGGAGTGCCGGCTTCCGGGTAGGCGTCGAGTGAGTTCGGGGACCAACATAGCATCTGCCGATCTGGCTGCCCAGGTGTTGATGCGTTACCACCGGTTGTTCGACCACCTCCCCGGGTTGATCGCACGCTAGGGTTTGCTGTGGATGTGAGCGGGCTGGTAGCCCCTGACCGCTCTGCCAGAGCGCGAACAGGGCGCGGTCATGACACCTGTGTTAGAATTATTTCACCGGCCGAGCAGGCGGTCCGGTTCTGCGAACTGCGGGGTCGGCTAACGGGAAAGCCACCAGCCTTTGGAGCTGGGAATCCAGGTTCGAGTCCTGGCCCCGCAGCCACCCGCCGCGGCCGGCCGTCAGGCGCCGGGCCTTCCCCGACAGCAGCGTGCGGGAGAAGCGACCGTGGGCGATCGGTCTGGTCTTCCCGCGGCCAGTGCGGCGGACGGGGGTGTCTGCAGAGGTCCTGATCTTCCCGGTCGCCACCGGCTCCCCGCACGTCCCGCAGGCCGCCGCGGAGAGAGGGGAGACGACGGAGGAGATCGGGTGTATCCTGCCCGCGTGCCGTCCTCTTCTGCTCCGTCGCGCCGCCCGCTACGTGGCCCGCGCGTCACGCCGCCGCGGTGCAGGTCCGCCAGCCCTGGAGCGACGAGGAGGGATCCGCATGCGTCTGCGGGCCGCCGTGCGCAGGATACTGGAGCGGGAGCGGGTATGCCGCCTGGCCACCGTGGGCGCTGACGGGACGCCCCACGTGGTGCCCGTCTGTCACGTCCTGCATCAAGACCGCCTCTATTTCGCCTCGGACAGGACCGCCCAGAAGGTACACAACCTCCGGGCCCGCCCGCGGGCGGCGGCGGTGGTGGACGTGTACGTCGAGGACTGGTCACGGCTGGCGGGGGTGATGGTGACCGGGCGGGTCCAGCTGATCGAACGCGGCCCGCGCTTTCGCCGGATCCGCCGCCTGCTGTACCAGAAGTACCCCCAGTACCCCACCGACAGCGCCCTGGAAGAGGGGGAGTCGGTCATCGCAGAGCTGGTGCCAGCCCGGGTGGCCGCCTGGGGTCTGGACTGACCGGGGCGCGACGCACGCGGCCGTGGCAGGCCCTTCCCGCTGCGGGTCTCCACAGAAAGTGGGAGAGCCCCGAGGGTCGCGGGGGTCCTCGCGGCCGTTGCTACCGTCAGCCTGATCGTCGGCTCGTTGTGGATCGCCGTCCGCCCGCACCGCGGCTCAGCAGCTTGAGCTCGCCGCGATGAGGGTCGCCGCTGCCGGAGATCGACGGCGCCGTCGACGCGCTACGTGGACAGCGCCCGTTACGACAAGGACAAGGCTCCCGAAGCGGGCAGGCACTCCGATCCCAAGACGGGTGGGGGGTACACGGACAACAAGACCGCTGACGGCAGCCCCCTGCCTTCGCCCTGCCGGGGAACAAGCCCGCTCCGCCGTATTGGATCCTGGACGCGGAGAAGGTCCCCTTCGACGACACGAAGTGCAAGGCCGGCGACGAGGTTCCCGGCATCGTTGTCTCGGGGTTCCAGGGCGACCGCGGGGACGTCCGGGGCAGGGGCGTCTTTCGCAACGGACAACGGACGCTGGAGTGGGGACGCACACTGACCACAGGAAGCACGTACGACGTGCAATTCTCAGACCTGTCCAAGCCGTACTCCTTCGGCGTCGCGGTCTTCGATAATGCGCAGGTCCGGCACGCCTTCCAGATGGGGGTTGCGCGGCTGATCTTCCAGCGGTAGCCCGTCCTGCCGACCAGAGCCGGGGGCCGCGTTCGCGCGGCCCCCCGCCACTACCCGGCTGTGGACGCGGCACCCTTCCGGGTATTCGTGCGTCCGGGTACTCGTGCACCTGCGGGGCATAGCGCTCACGCACCTCGGACAGTGCCGACGCAGGAGTCGGTCTGTGCCCCACGGAATACCCCCACAGCCTGGGAGGGGCCTGATGGAACCGGTGCACGCGGTGGTGCTGGCCGCGGGGCAGGGGACGCGGATGCGTTCCGACCGTCCCAAGGTCCTGCACCCGGTATGCGGTCGCCCGCTGATCTGGCACGTGGTCACCAGCCTGCAGGACGCCGGCATCGCCGACCCCGTGGTGGTGGTGGGCCAGGGGGCCGACCAGGTGCGCGCCGCGCTGGGATCCGGGGCGCGCTACGTGGAACAGCCGGAACCCCGCGGCACCGGCCACGCCGTCCTGGTGGCGCTGCCGCACCTGCCCCAGGACGGGCGGCCGGTCCTCGTGCTGTACGGGGACACGCCACTGCTCACCGCCCGGACCTTGCAGGCGCTGGTGGACCTGCACCGCCGCACCCGCGCGGCCGCCACGCTGCTGACCGCCGAGATGCCCGACCCCACCGGCTACGGGCGGGTGGTGCGGGATGCGGCCGGACGCGTGCGCCGCATCGTGGAGGAGGCCGACTGCTCCCCCGAGGAGCGGCAGATCCGCGAGATCAACGCCGGCACCTACGTCTTCGAGCCCGGACCGCTGGCCGACGCCCTGGCCTCCCTGTCGCCCGATAACGCCCAGGGCGAGTATTACCTCACCGACGCCGTGGGCTGGATGCTCTCCCGCGGCCATCCGGTGGAAGCCCTGAAGACGTCCGCCGACGAGGTGGTGGGGGTCAACTCCCGGCGGGACCTGGCGGCGGCGGAGGCGCTGATGCGCCGCCGGATCCTGGAGAGCCTGATGGATGCCGGGGTCACCGTCGTCGATCCCGTCACCACCTACGTCCACGCCGGCGTGACGGTGGGCCCCGACACGGTGATCCACCCCCACTCGTTCCTGGAGGGGGCGACGGTGGTGGGCCGCGGGTGCGTCATCGGTCCGGGGGCGCGCCTGGTGGATACCGTCCTGGGCGACGGGGTGCGGGTGGTGGCCTCCACGGTGGAGGGCAGCGAGGTGGGCGAGGGGTCCTCCATCGGTCCCTACAGCCGGCTGCGGCCCGGCACCCGCGTGGGGCGCGGGGTGGAGATCGGCAACTTCGCCGAGCTGAAGAACGCCACGGTGGGCGACCACACCAAGGTCCACCACATGTGCTACCTGGGAGACGCCACCGTCGGCGCCCGGGTGAACATCGGCGCCGGGACCATCACCTGCAACTACGACGGCCGACGCAAGCACCACACGGTCATCGAGGACGAGGCGTTCATCGGCAGCGACACCATGCTGGTGGCTCCCGTGCGCGTCGGCCGGGGGGCGGTCACCGGCGCCGGATCGGTGGTGACCAAGGACGTGCCCGCGGGGGCGGTGGCGGTGGGGGTGCCCGCGCGCGTGATCCGCCATGTCGCAGCAGATCCTGAGCGCTGAGGCCGCGTCCGCGGCGTCCCGGGCGGGCGGACGGCGGCCGCTGAAGCTGTTCGCCGGCGGGGGCAATCCGGCCCTCGCCCGGGAGATCGCCGCCCTGCTGGACGTCCCCCTGGCGGAGATGACCGTCTTCCGGTTTGCCGACGGCGAGGTCGGGGTGCGCATTGACGAGAGCGTGCGGGGCGAGGATGCCTTCGTCATCCAGCCCACGGGCCCGCCGGTCAACGAGAACCTGATGGAGCTGCTGGTGATCGTGGATGCCCTGCGGCGGGCGTCGGCGGACCGGATCACCGCCGTCATCCCCTATTTCGGGTACGCCCGGCAGGACCGCAAGACCCGGCCCCGGGAGCCGATCTCCGCCAAGCTGGTGGCCAACCTCCTGGTGGCGGCCGGATGCCACCGCATCCTGACCGTGGACCTGCACGCCGGGCAGATCTGGGGCTTTTTCGACATCCCCCTGGACCACCTGCCCGCCCGCCCCATCCTGGCCGACTACATCGCCCGCAAGCAGTTGGCCAACCCGGTGATCGTCTCTCCCGACGTGGGCGGCGTGCCCCGGGCGCGGGAGTTCGCCCGCCGGCTGGGGGCCCCCCTGGCCATCATCGACAAGCGCCGGGACCGCCCCAACCAGGTCACGGACGTGGTGCACGTGATCGGCAAGGTCCACCGGCGCACCGCGATCCTGGTGGACGACATCGTGGATACCGCGGGCACGCTGGTGATGGGGGCCCGGGCGCTGGTGCGCCGGGGCGTGAGCGCGGTGTATGCCTGCGCCACCCACGCCCTGCTGTCCGGCCCGGCGGTGGACCGGCTGGCCCACAGCCCGATCCAGGAGCTGGTGGTCACCAACACCATCCCCGTGCCGGCCGACCGCCGCCCCGGTACCCTCACGGTTCTGTCGGTGGCCTCCCTGCTGGCCGAGGCCATTCGCCGCATTCACGAGGATCGCTCGGTCAGCCAGCTCTTCGACTGACGGCAGCGCGGACGCGGGCACACCGCCGGGCACCGGGGTCGTGCGCGTCCCTGTTTTCGCACGTCCACGCGCTGGTCTACAATACGGGTATGAGCATTCCCCCATACCTCATCGCCGGCGCCATCGCGCTGGTCGTGACCTACGCCATCGCCTACGAGATGCGGTGGCTGGCGCAGCGCCTGGGCGCAGTCGCGCCCCCCGGCGGCCGGCACATCCACACCCGGCCCGTGCCGCGGCTGGGCGGGCTGGCGGTGTGCGGGGGCATCCTGGCCGCGCTGGCCGTGACCCTGCCGGTGGACCAGCCGGTGGCCCTGGTGCGCGAGTCCCGCTACCTGGTCCTGGCCGTCCCGTACCGGGCGGTGCCCGCGCCCCTGGTGGGGGTGCTCCTGGGAGCGGTGGCGGTGACCCTGCTGGGGGCGGTGGACGACCTGCGCGCGCTACCCGGGCGGGTGAAGTTTCCCCTGATCTACCTCGCCGCGAGCGTCCCGGTGTGGTTCGGGGTGACCACACCGTTTGTGACCCACCCCCTGGGCGGGCAGGTTGTACCCCTGGGGTGGGCGGGAGCGGTCTTCACCGTCTTCTGGCTGGGCTCGATGGCCATCGCCGTGAACTCCATCGACGGGGTGGATGGCCTGGCCCCGGGGGTGGCCGCCATCACCGGAGCCACGCTGCTCAGTGCCGCCGCCCACCGCGCCGACGGGGTCACCATGACGCTGGCCGCGTCGGTGGTGGGAGCGTCGGTGGGCTTTTTACGGCACAACTTCAATCCGGCGCGGATCTTCCTGGGCGACTCGGGCTCCATGCTGCTGGGCTATCTGCTGGGGGTGTCCGCCGTCCTGGGCCTGGCCAAGACCGCCACCGTGCTGAGCATGATGGTCCCCGTGCTGGCCCTCGCCCTGCCCATCCTCGACACCGGCTACGCCATCGTCCGCCGCGCCCGCCGCGGCGTGTCCATCTTCCTGCCCGATCGGGAGCACCTCCACCACCGGCTGCTGGACCGCGGCCTCAGCCAGCGCCAGGTGGTCCTGGTCCTGTGGCTGCTGTCGGCGGTGTGCGGGCTGGGCGGGCTCGCCCTCGCCGGGGTCGGCCGCGGGCGGTCCCTGGCGATGCTGGCGGCCATCGCGGCGCTGCTGGTGGTTCTGGCCTGGCGGTGGCGCCTGCTGCGGGTGCAGCGGCCGGCGCCGGGACTGTCCGGCCCCGCCGACGTCCACTGATGACCGAGCGGTCTGCGGCGGTGTCCCTCCGGTGATGCCGTCCCCGCCATGACGGTGGCGACCGTTCCCCGGCCCCAGGTGGCCCCCGCCCGGCTGGGTGGCGGCGAGCGGGCGCGGGTCATGGTGGTCTTCGGCACGCGCCCCGAAGCGGTCAAGATGGCCCCGGTCGTGCAGCGATTGCGGGACGCGGACGACTTCGAGCCCGTGGTGGTGGTCACCGGGCAGCACCGGGAGATGCTGGACCAGGTGACGCGCCTGTTCGGCATCGTGCCCGATTACGACCTGGACATCATGCTGCCCGAACAGTCTCTGGTGGACATCGTCACCCGGGCCCTGCCGGGCCTGGACCGGGTGCTGCGGGAGGTGCGGCCGGCGCTGGTCCTGGTGCAGGGGGATGCCCACACCACCTTCGTCGCGGCCCTGGCCGCCTACTACCACCGCATCCCCGTCGGCCACGTGGAGGCCGGCCTGCGGACCCACGACAAGTACCAGCCCTTTCCCGAAGAGATGAACCGGCGCATGACCACGGTCCTGGCCGACCTGCACTTCGCCCCGACCCCCCGCGCCCGGGACAACCTCCTGGCCGAAGGGGTGCCGCCCCGGTCCATCTTCGTCACCGGCAATACGGTGATCGACGCCCTGCAGCAGGTGGCCGCGCGCACCGACCTCGCCCTCCCCCCGGGCCTGCCGCCCCTGGAGGGGAGGCGTCTGCTGCTGGTGACCACCCACCGCCGGGAGAACTGGGGCGAGCCCCTGCGGGAGATCTACCTGGCCCTGCGGGACGTGCTGGATCGGTTTGCAGACACGGTCCTGGTCTTCTCGGTCCACCCCAACCCCGCCGTGCGCCGCATGGTCCACGAGATTCTGGCGGGCCAACCGCGAGCCCACCTCATCGAGCCGCCCGACTACGGTCCCTGGGTCATGCTCATGCGCCGCGCCTACCTGATCCTCACCGATTCGGGGGGCATCCAGGAAGAGGCCACAGCCCTGGGGCGGCCGACGCTGGTCCTGCGCCGGGTGACCGAGCGCCCGGAGGGAATCGAGGCGGGGGTCCTGCGGCTGGTGGGCACCGACCGCACCCGGATTGTGGAGGAGGCCTCCCGGCTGCTGATGGATGCCGCCGCCTATCAGGCCATGGCCACCGCCCGCAACCCCTTCGGAGACGGGCGGGCGGCGGAACGCATCGTGCAGGCCCTGCGGTACTATGGGGGGAAGCGGTCCCGGCCCCCGGAGGAGTTTATGGGGGAGGGGAGCATCCGATGAGGGGAGCGCGCGCGGCCGGTCTGGGGGGGATAGCCGTCGCGGTGGCTGTGGCCGTCGGCGCCGCATCCCCCGCGCTGGTGGACGTGCGCGCCACCCTGGCGGGGACGGTTCTGGCCGACCGGCTGGTGGCGGTGGGGGATCGGGTGGAGGACGGCCAGCCCCTCGTGTACGTGCGCACGCCGCTGACCGGCACGGTGGCGGTGGCCGCCCGGGCCCCCCAGGACGGGATCGTGCGGGACGTCCTGGTGGAACCCGGCCAGCGCATCGAGCGCGGCCAGGTGGTGGTGCGTCTGGAGCCTCGCTGAGGGTGGGAGGCCACGGACAGAAGGCGAATGAGCATGCGGGAGTCCGCCGGCGCGGGCCGGCGGTGCGGGAGGGAGGCATGCGGGTGAGGCAGGGTGTGGTCCTGATGGTGGTGGCGGCAGTGGTCCTGGCGCCTGCGCTGGCCACGCGGGCGGCGCCGCCGGGCATCCCGCCCATCATGCCGCTGGCGGAGGTCAAGCCCGGCATGCGCGGGATCGGCCGGACGGTCATCCAGGGACAGAAAATCGAGGAGTTTTCCATCGAGGTCATCGGCATCCTGCGGGGTGGAGGCGGCATCATCCCGGTTCGCCACCTGATCCTGTTCCGGACCAGCGGGCCGGTGATCGACCGGTCGGGGGGCACTGCCGCGGGCATGAGCGGCAGTCCCCTGTACATCAACGGCCGGCTGATCGGGGCGCTGTCGGCCGGCTATCTCTTCCAGCCCGACAAGCGCGATCTGGCCCTGGCCACCCCCATCGAGGAGATGCTGCCGGTCCTGGACCTGCCCACGGGCGGCTCGGCGCGCGCGGAAGCCCCCTGGCCCCGGGTGTTTGCGGCCGACCCGCCGGTGCGCGTCGGGGCGCAGACCATCTCGCGGGTCGTGATCGCCCAGACCCTGGCGGAGGCGCAGCGGATCGACGCCGCCGGGCTGCCCGGCACCACGGCATTCATCCCGGCGACGTTCCCCGCCATGGTGTCGGGGCTGTCCCCCCGGGCCCTGCGGCTGCTGCAGCAGGTCCTGGGGCCGGCCCAGCCCCTGCGTCAGTACGACGACGCGCCCACCTCCTTCGTGGCCGCGCCCATCACCGGCGGCAGTTCCGTGGGCATCCTGCAGGTGCGCGGCGACATCACCTTTGGAGGCATCTGCACCGTCACCCTGCGGGTGGGCGACAAGCTGCTGATCTGCGGCCACCCCTGGGAGCTGCTGGGGGAGGTGGAGTACGCCCTGACCACCTCCGACGTGATCACCGTGGTCCGGACGCTGGAACGCCCGTTCAAGGAGGCCAACCTGGGAGACCTGATCGGCAAGATTGACCAGGACCGGGGGCCCGCCATCCGCGGGATCCTGGGGCAGATGCCCCGCATGTTCGCCGTGCGGGTGGAGGTCTTTGACCGGGACACGGGCAAGCGCGTGGTCAAGGGCATGCAGGTGGTGCGCCGCCGGGACCTGGCCAAGGTCTTCACCACCGCCATGACCCTCACCGCCATCGACCGCGCCCGGGACCAGGTCCTGGGCGGGGGCACGGCCACCGTGCGGATGACGGTGCGGGCCCGGGGACTGCCGCGTCCCCTGACCCGGGAAAACGTCTTCTACAACAGCCGGGATGTGGCGCTGGCGGCCCTGCTGGACCTGCCCGACGCGCTGAACTTCCTCTTCTACAACGATCTGGCCGCGGTGGACCCCACCGACGTGCGGGTGGAAGTGGGGCTGTCCAGCCGGCGGCAGACCGCCGCCCTGGTGGAGGCCCAGGTGGAGCAGCGGGAGGTCTCCCCCGGCGACCGGCTCCGGGTCCGCCTGCGCCTGCGCCCGTACCAGGAGGCGGAGGTGGTCTCCCGGGTGGTGGAGGTGGCCATCCCCCGGAACTACCCGCGGGGGCCGGCGGTTCTGGTGGTGGCCGGTGCCGGCAAGCAGATCCCGGTGGAGTTCCCGCTGGAACAGCGGCTGACCCAGTTCCTGCTCAAGGAGCCCGAGCCCAGCCCGGCCACCACGCTGGAGGAGGCCATCCAGCTGTTTGAGGACTTCGGCAAGAGCACCGACATCCTGATGCAGCTGGTCCCCTTCGGACTGCCCACCGAGGGGCGGGAGTTCGTGAAGTTCGACGTCTTCGCCGGCGAGATCGTCCGCACCGACTGGGTCATCCAGGGCCAGGTGCAGATTCCGGTCCTGGTGCGGTAAAGGGAGCGGGAACAGGGAAAGAGGACAGGGGAAGAGGGGACACGGGCAGAGAGGTGGAGACCGGCCAGGGAATGCACGGGCGCGGGCGAGGGATAGACGTGGCGAACCGCTGCGCGGCGATTGGGTGCGCGTGTCCTTCTTCCCTCTTCCCTCTTCCCTCTTCCCTCTTTCCATCTGCGTCATGCGCGCCGCACTGATCGCCGTCGGCCTCCTGGTCCTGGTGGCGGGCATCCTGGCCGCCGCGGTCCTGACGGGAACCCTGGCCGAGGCGACCCGCCGCCTGGTGGCGGCTCGGGCCGCGGACCTGCTGGGCCGTGAGGTGGCCGTGGCCGGGGTGGGCGGCGACCCGGTGCGGGGTGTGGTTCTGACCGGCGTGCGCATCGGCGGGCCCGCCGGCCTGGACGATCCCCTGCTGGAGGTACCCCAGGTCGTCCTGCGGTTTGCGGTCGGCCGCCTGCTGCGCGACGCGATCCTGGGCCGGGGGGCGGCGGCCGGCCTGGCCGCCGTGGAACTGGACCACCCCACGCTCCGCCTGACCCGCGACGCCGCCGGCCGCTGGAACCTGCCGGCCCCGTCCCGCCTGTCCGGAACCGGCGGACGCCCCCTCACCGCGCCCGTGAGGTTCGGGGAGGGCACCGTGGTCATCCGGGACGCCTTCGGGAGGCCCACGCCCTTCGTCGCCCGCTTCGAGCGGGTGACGGGCAGCGTGTCCCTGCGGCACCTCCCCCGCGTGGAAGTGGCTCTGGACGCCGTCAACACCGACGGCCGCACGCCGGCGCTGGTGAGCCTCACCGGGCGCCTGGCGCCTGCCCGCGGGCGGGCCGATCTCCGGATCCGCGTGCGGGGGGCGTCGGCCGCCCACTGGGGGCCGTACCTGGTCCGCCTCCCCGGCGTGCGCTGGACCGCGGGAACGGTGGACGGACAGGTGTCGGTGGTCGTGTGGCGGAGGGGGCAGGCCACCGCGGTGGACTATCAGGGGCGTCTGGAGCTGCACGATGTGGGCGCCCTGACCGCAGCCGGTCCGGTCCTGTCGCAGGCGCGGGGGCCGGTGGAGGTGGACCCGGTTCGGGTGATCACCCCGGGCCTGACGGTGAGCCTGGACGGGCGGCCGGTGTGGGTGCGGGGTGAGATCCGCCGCGGCGGAGGGCTGTACGTGGACCTGGCCGCCCGCGCCGGGTCTGTGCCGTTGCGGACGCTGCGCCGGTGGCTGCCGGCCGGAGCCGCGGTGGACGGCACCGCATCGGGCGAGGTGCGCGTGTTCGGGCCGCTCGACCGACCCGTGGTGGACGCCTGGATCACGCAGGCATCGGGGCGACTGGCCGGGTGGACGGTGTCGGAGTTTGCCGGCCGGCTGCACTACGCCGGGGGCGTGCTGGCGGTCGGCGGGGCAGCCGCCGGTCCGGCCGGGCGGGTCCGCGGCTGGGGGGTCCTGACGGCGACGGGAGACCTGGTCACCGCCGTGGACGTCGCGGGCGTCCGTCTGGACGCCCTGCGGGTCCCTGCGGGCATCCGCCTGCCGGATCTGGCGGGCCTCGCCTCCGGACGGCTGCTGCTGGCCCGGCAGGGCGCGGACATGGCGGGCCACCTGCGGGTGGAGGCGGACTCGCTGCGGGTCGGGACGCTGGCCGTGGACCGCGTGGAGGCAGTGGGAGGAGCGACAGGCGGCCAGCTCGACCTCGACCGGGCAGAAGTGCGCCTCGGCCCGGGGCTGGTGCGCCTGGCGGGCGGCGTCGCGCCGTCCGGCCAGATCGCCGTTTCCCTGATGGCCACCGACGTGAACCTGCGGCGGGTGGCGTCCGCCCTGGGAATTCCCTGGGTGGCGGGGACGGCCGACTTTCGCGGGGAGCTGACCGGCTCCCCGGCTGCGCCGCAGCTGCGGGGAGACATCGCCGTCTACCAGGGGCAGGCGGGGCCGCTGCCCTTCGACAGCCTCACGGGGCCCGTGCTGGCGGACCGGGCGGGGCTGCGCACCCCCGGCCTGACAGTGTCCGACGGTGAGGGGGTGTACCGCGTGGCGGGCGCCGTGGGATGGCATCCGCCATCGCTGGACCTGGTGGTGCAGGCGCGGTCGCTGTCGGTCCAGCGGCTGCTGGACATTGCCAAGATTCCCCTGGATATGGCCGGCACGGCGGAGGGACGGATCCGGCTCTCGGGCACACCGGCGGACCCCCAGGTGGAGGGGGCGTTGTCGCTGCGGGACGCGGTCGTCTTCGGCCAGCCGGTGGACCGGGCCGTTGCCGCCGTGCGCCTGACCGGCGAGGACGTGACGATCGACGAGGCGGTCCTGGAGATCAACGCCTCCCGGGTGTGGCTGCAGGGGACCGTGTCGCGCCGCGGGGAGGTGGCGGTCTCCTTTGAGGCCCGCGGCTTTCACCTGGCCGACCTGGCCGCCCTGCGAGGGGGTGCCCTGCGGGTGGAGGGCGACGCCGACCTGGTGGGCACCCTCGGCGGCAGCCTGCGCGCCCCCGTGGTGGACGCGCGACTGGCGTCCACGACCCTTGTCCTCAACGGGCAGCCCTTCGACCAGGCCGAGGGCACCGTGCGCTACCGGCGGAGCCGGCTGGTCCTCCAGCCCCTGGTCCTGGTCCAGGGTGGCGGGCGCACGGAGCTGACGGGCGCCGTGCTGCTGACGCCCGATCCGGTGGTGGACCTGCACGCGGTGGTGGAGGGGATGCGGGTGCCGCCGCTGCTGGCCATGGCGCGGGCAGTCCCGCGGACGGCGGTGGACGGCCGGGTGGATGGCGAGATCGTCGCCAGCGGGCGGCTCAGCGATCCCGACGTGGCCCTGGTCGTGCGGATCTCCGACGGGCGGCTGGGCGACCACCCGGTGCGGGAGGCCATCGTCGACGTGGTCCTGACCGACCGGGTGGCCACGGTGCGGTCTCTGGTGGTGCGGCCCGAGCAGGGTGTCCTGGTCGGCGCCGGGCGGGTGGACCTGGCCGGGCAGACCGACGTGGAGGTCAGCGCCCAGGGGATCGACCTGGACCTGCTGCGCCCGCTGCTGGGCCTGCCGGTGCCGCTGTCGGGGTCGCTGGACGCCACCGTGCAGCTGACCGGTCCTCCCGGGGCGCTGGTGGTAGGGATCTCCGCGTCGGTCACCGACGGAGGTGTGGTCGGAGCCCGCTTCCAGCGGCTCACCCTCCAGGCCTACTACCGCAACGGCGACCTGGTGGTGGAGCAGGGCCTGGCACAGCAGGATCGGCACCGGATCAAGGTGTCGGGCCGGGTGCCGGTGGAACTGCCGGCGGGCCGGGTGGACCCCGGCCGGCCCCTGGACCTGCGGGCCGCGCTGGTGGACGGCGACCTCTCGTTCCTGCTCGGCCTGGCGCCCTGGATCGAGGAGGCGAGCGGGCCGGTGCAGGGAGAGGTCGTCGTCAGCGGGACCGCCCAGCAGCCACAGGTCTCGGGCTCCGTGACCATCACCGGGGGCCGGCTGCGCCTGCGGGGCGTGGAGCTGCCGCTGGAGGATCTGGAAGCCACCTTGCACCTCAGCGGAGACGAGCTGCGCCTGGTCCGGCTGCGGGCACGGGCGGGCGGAGGGGACGTCGCGGGCTCGGGGACGATGACGCTCCGCCGGTTCACCCCAGACAGGGTGACCGCGGAGGCGACCCTCCGGGGCGTCCGCGCGCGGGTCCCCGATCTGCTGGACGCGGTGGTGGATGCCGACCTTTCCCTGGCGGGCCCGGTGGCCGGACCGATCCTCTCGGGCACCGTGACCCTCAGCGGTGGAGACCTGTACGTCCCTCAGGCGTCGCCGTCTCGCCCCCGGGCTCGCGCCGCCATGGACCCGGCCCTGGATGTGGCTGTCCGGGCCGGAGAGGATCTGTGGGCGAACGTGGGCCGGCTGCGCGTGCTGGTCCACGGCGGCGTCCGGGCGGCCGGCACCTGGACGTCTCCGCGCCTGTCGGGAGAAGTGGAGTCCGAGCGGGGGACCTTCGCCGCCTTCAACACGACCTTCGCGCTGACCGAGGCCCGGGCGGGCTTTGCCGAGTTCCGCGGCACGGTCCCCGAGATCGACGCCCGGGCGGAGACCACCATGCAGCTGGTCACCCAGGTGGTGACCGCCACCGGCACCGAGCGCCGGCTGGAGACGGTGCGGGTGTTCCTCCACATCGCCGGGACCCCCGACGACCTGGCCGTGGACCTGACCAGCGACCCGCCCCTGACCCGGGAGGAGATCCTGGCCGGGCTGGCCGGACGGGTGGGCGTGACGCGGCTGCTGCAGGGTCAGGACGTGGAGGCCGTGGTGCGGGCGGAACTGGGGGCGGCGGTCTTCGGCGGCGTGGGGCGGGCCGTGGCCCGGGCCTTCGGGCTGGAGGAGTTCACCATCACCTACGAGGTGGAGCGGCCGCTGCTGCTGCGGCTGGGCAAGGCCGTGGTCCGCAACCTCTACGTGACCCTCACCTCCGAGCTGGGCGTCACCCAGCGCTACGTGTGGTCTCTGGAGTACCGGCTGACCCCGGCCACGATGCTCAGCTTCTCGGTGGACAACCAGGGCGGCTACGACCTCTTCCTCCGGATGGTGCGGAGATTCTAAAAGGGAAAAGGGAAAAGGGAAAAGGGGAGACGGCTTGCGGCATCTTTTCCCCTTTTCCCTTTTCCCTCTTCCTTTTTCCCTTTTCCCTCCCCCTGGCAGGAGTCCGTCCCGGCGGGTGCGAACACAGCGCGGGACGTCCCCGCGCGGCGGGACGCCCGGAGCCCGTGCTGACCCGGTACCTGGAGGAGCTGCAGAAGGTCCACATTCTCGGCCCCGACGAGGAGCGGCTGCTGTGGCGGCGGTTCCGCGTCGACGGGGACGCGGACAGCCGCCTGCGCCTGATCGAGGCCTACCAGCCCCTGGTGTTCAAGGTGGTGATGCAGCTGCGCCCCCCCGACGGCGTGCTGCTGGACATGCTGCAGGAGGGCACGGTCGGGCTCATCGAGGCGGTGGAGAGGTTCGACCCCGGCCGCGGCGTGCGGTTTTCGACCTTCGCCACCTACCGGATCCGCGGCCGCGTGCTGAACGCCCTCAGGAGGGGCGCCCCGGCGGCGTACTCCCTGGAACAGGACGGCCTGGACGACCTCCCGCTGGCCACCCGCCTGGCGGATCCGGACAGCGACCGGGCGCTGGCCGACGTGGAGGACGGGGCCGTGCTGGACCAGCTGCGCCGGGCCATGGATGCGTTGCCGGCCCGCGAACGCGCCATCCTGCGGGGTACCTACCTGGAGTCCCGCCATCCCCGCCATCTGGCGCGGGAACTGCGGATCAGCCTGTCTCACTTTTACCGCCTGCACCGGCAGGCGCTGGATCGCGTGCGCGCCCTGGTGGGCGCGGACGTGCACACGGAGGGGAAGGTTCCCGGATATTAAGAAGGTGCAGGACGATCGGGCGTGGGAGGTCCGGCATGGCCGTCACGGCGGATGAACAGATCCTGGCCCGGATCGGGTTCGCCCAGCGCTGGCTGGAACGGGCCCGCCGGTACTACAGCGAGGGGAATCCGGCGCGCAGCATTCTGACGCTGGCGCTGGCCGACGCCGAGGTGCGCCGGGCCCTGGAGGTGGCCGGGCTGGCGCCCCGCCGGGCCGCCCGGGGGCCGGCGCTGGCGCTGGCCGTGCTGGCCGTCGCGGCGCTCGCGGCGGTGGTGTGGATCGGCCAGGCGGAGATCTCCGGATCGTCGCAGGTCCACGCCGGGCCGCCGGTGCTGCGCCTGCCGGAGACCTCGGGATCGGTGCTGGCGTCGCTGGTGCTTGCCGCGCCGGCGGAGATTCCCGCGCCGGCGCAGGCTCCGCTGTCGTCCCCCGCGCGGCCCCGGCGCAGCGCGCCGCCCGCCGCGGCGGCGCCTGCGGCGCCCGCGCCCGCGCGTCCGTCCCCCCCGTCTTCTCCGCCTCCGACCCCCCAGACTCCGCCGGAGCCGCCGGCCGTCCGGGAGGCGCCCGCCCGGCCGGCTCTGTCCCTGGACGAGCTGGTGGAGCTGATCCTGACGGCGGATCGCACGCTGCGGCGCGAACCTGGGACTCCGTAGTCCCGTACACCCTGGCGGACACCCGCCATCCGGGCGCGCCCGGACGAGGTGTCCGCGCCATTCCGCGGGAGGTCGCATGGTGAGGTCGCTCATCCGACGCGCGTGGTGGGTGGCGCTGGCCGGCCTGGTGGTGCAGCCGGCCCCCGCCCTCTCTCAGGCTCCGAGCCCTCCCCAGACCGTGAAGGCGATCGAGGTGCGGGGCGCCGTGCGGGTCCCCATCGACCACATCCTGGCCGCCGTCACCGAGACCCGGGTGGGTGAGCCGCTGTCCGACGAGAAGGTCCGCGCCGACGTGCGGGCCATCAACGACCTGGGGTGGTTCACCGACGTCATGGCCCGGCTGGAGCCCGCCCCCGACGGCGTCACGGTGGTCTTCCTGGTGACCGAGAACCCGGTGCTGGCCGAGGTGGTCGTGGAGGGCAACGCCTCGATCCCCACCCGCGACATCCTCGAGGCGCTGGCCCTCCCCACCGGGGAGGTGCTCAACCTCCGCCGGCTGCGGGACGGCACGGCGGCCGTCCAGCGCCTGTACGAATCCCGGGGATATGTCCTGGCCCGGGTGGCGGACGTGGCCATCCTGCCGGCCGACAGCCCGGACCAGGCCCGGCTGCGCCTGCGCGTCGCCGAGGGGGTGGTGGAGGCGGTCCGGTTTGACGGCCTGCGCAAGACGCAGCTGGCCACCGCCCGGCGATACGTGCGGGAGACCACCCCCGGCGTGGTGTTCAACGTGAACGTGCTGCAGCGGGACCTGCAGCGGCTGTTTGACAGCGGCCTGTTCGAGTCGGTCCGCGCCCGCCCCGAGCCGGGTCAGACCCCCGACAGCGCCGTGATCGTCATCGAGGTGCGGGAGGCGCGCACCGCCCAGGCGGCGTTCGGCCTGGGCTACAACAACCGGGAGGGCCTGCTGGGATTCATCGAGTACCGGGACCGGAACTGGCGGGGCCGCGGCCAGTCGGTGGCGCTGCGGGTGGAGCGGGCGGTGCAGACCGGCTCGGATCAGGTGCTGAACTATGAGCTGTCGTTCAGCGAGCCGTTCCTGGAGGGCCCCGGGGCGTCGCTGGACCTCAGCCTGTTCTCCCGGGCGTCGGTGGAGCAGGAGTACGACTCCTCGGGCACCGTGCAGTCCCGCTACAGCCTCCAGCGCCAGGGAGCGTTCATCGCCCTCAGCCGGTTCCTGGACGGGACCACGACGGGAACCCTGCGCCTGCGCAGCGAGCTGGCGGAGATCACCCTGCTCCCCCTGAATCCCGCCGATCCCAGCAGTCCCGTGTCGCCCCCGCCCAGCGGGTTCGTGCCGGGACGGGTGGTGGGCCTGCAGCTGTCGGCGACCCGGGATGTGCGCGACAGCCGCCTGGCGCCGACCCGGGGCAGCAGGTTGTTTGCGTCCGGCGAACTGGCGGCGGCAGCCCTGGGCAGCGACTTCGCCTTTACCAAGTACACGGTGGACTACCAGCACCTGCTTCCGGTGGGCCACCAGTCCACCCTGGTGGGGCGCATCCTCGTGGGGGCGGCGACGGGGACCCTGCCCCTGCAGGAGCGGTTCGTGTTCGGCGGTCCCAGCACGGTGCGGGGTCTGCCCCTGGGATTCCGCCGGGAGAACAGCCTTGTCGTCGCCAACGTGGAGTACCGCTTTCCCCTCAGCGCCCTGATCCCGGCCTTCCAGGACGTGAGCGGCATCCTGTTCTTCGACGCCGGAAATGCCCCGCTGCAGTTCACCTCCCCTCTGACCTCCTACGGGGTGGGCGTGGCCATCGCCACCCCCCTGGGCCCCATCCGCATTGACATGGCGTGGGCGCCCGACGGGACGCGCCAGACCTGGCTGTCCCTGGGCGCTCCTTTCTAGGGCGTCATGGGGGGCCGGGCGCGGCTTGCGGCGGGCGTGGTCCTGCTGGCGCTGGCGGCGGTGCCGCCGCCCGCCCTGGCCCGGGAGCAGGTGCAGCAGGTGGTGGTGGAGATCGCCTTCGACGGTCCCGCCCCTCACCCGCTGGTGGTGGGGCGTCTGCGGGACACCGCCGCCGCCGTCGGGAGCCGGCTGCTGGTGGGGAGGCCGGTGGACTCCGTGGCCACCGAGCACTCCCGCCTGGCGGAGGCCGCGGGCGCGGTCCTGGGGCGGGTGGCGACGGGGTACGAGGTGGCGGAGGTCCGGGTGGAGCCCGGCCCGGTGGCCGTCCTGGCGGTGCGCCTGCGCGCCCGGGAGCCGGTGATGGGGCCGGCGGATGTCTCGGCGGAGATGCCGGGACTGGACCCCCGGGTGCAGCGGCTGGTGGCGGCGGATCTGGACCGCTCCCGCGCCCGTATCGCCGAGCTCCCGCTTGGACTGCCGCCGTCGGCCCTGGAGTGGGCCGCCCCGGTCGTGGTCGCTGCCGCCCGCGACGCGGTCGAGGAGGTCCTGCCCGGCTACACCGCCCGGGTCGAGATCGCGGCCGGCGTCGCCACCCGGATCCTGCTCACGGTCCTGCCCCGGGACGGGCGCGTCATCCGCAACATCGGCGTCCGGTTCCGCTCCACCTCCATCCCCCTGGTGCTGCTGGACCCGCACGCGCCGCAGGTCATCTCCCTGGCGGGATTCCTGCGGGGCGTGCCGGTCGAGTACGCCCGCGTCCGGCGGGAGGCGCTGGAGGAGATGGTGGAGGCGGAACTGGCCGGCTATCCCCCGGCCGCGCGCTACCAGGTGGCGGCCACGGTGCGGATGGAGCCGGCGGAGACCACCGTCCTGACCGTGCGGGCGGAGTCCCGCCTCTACCGCGCCCGCGCCGAGGCCCACCTCAACATCGGACCCCGTGCGCCGGGCCCGCTGGTCGTGGTGCGGGCCGGCCGCCTGCTCACGCCCCAGACCGAGGTCTTCCTGGAACTGCAGGTGGTGCCCACGCCCCTGGCGCTGGCGGCCGGGCTGGGGGTGCGCTACGAGGTGTCGCCGGCGGTCTCGGTGGGAGTGACGCTGGCCCCCCTGGGCCAGGCCACCACCGGGTGGGCCGCGGTGCACCTCGGTTCCGATGTGGGCCTGCGGGGAGAGTGGACGCTGCCGGCGCAGGTGTTCACGGGAGCCGCCGTGTACCGGATCAACGAGTTCCTGGCATGGGAGGCGGTGGTGACCACCCAGGGCACCGCCTGGCTGAGGCTGGTGAGTAATTTCTAGAAAGGGAAGAAGGAAGAGGGAAGAAGGAAGAGGGGAATGGCGCAAGGGGATTGTCACCTTCACCCGTGGACCTTC
>JAVHLZ010000007.1:62630-81575 GCA_031081675.1 Armatimonadota bacterium | reverse complement strand
AGGGAAGAGGGAAGAGGGAAGAGGGAGGAGGGATGTTTGACCGCATCCGGTACAATGGGGAAGGTCCGGGGATAGGGGAACGGGTCTTTCGGCGAGGAGGGGGATGATGCGGATCCGAGGACGGCGGATCTCCCCGTGGGCGGTCGCGGCCGCTGCCGCGGCGCTCGTGGTCGTGGCCGGCGCGCTGGCCTGGCGGACCGGGCCGGCGCTCAGCCAGTCGTTCACCATCGGCGTCGTGGACATGCAGCGGGCCCTCGACGCCCATCCGCGCAAGGCGGCGTCCGAGCGCGCGCTGCAGGAGTTCTTCCAGGCCAAGCAGCGCGAATTCCAGGCCCGCGCCCGCACCCTGACCCCGCTGCAGCGCCAGGAGCTGGACCGGCAGATGCAGCAGGAGTTCCTCCAGAAGCGCCAGGAGCTGCTGGGCGGGCTGGACCGGGACATCCGCGCGGCGGTGGAAAAGGTCGGCCGCGAGCGGGGCATCAGCATCGTGCTGGACCGCAGCGTGGTCCTCTATGGCGGCGTCGACCTCACCGACGCCGTCATCGCGGTCCTGACCGGAAAGTAGATGACGGTCGGCCTGCGGCGGTGGCTGGCGGCGGGGGCCGTCGCCCTGGCGGCCGGCGGCTGCCGGGCGCGCCCGGCCGCGACTCCGCCTCCGCCGCCCGCGCCGGTGGAGACCCGGGTGGGCGTCGTGGATCTGGAGGCGGCGGCCCGCGCCCACCCCCTCTGGCCGGAACTGGACGCCGTCCGGCGCCAGCAGGAGGTGGTCGAGGCGCAGCTGGCGCAGATCCTCCCGCCGGCGCCGGTGCCCGTGGCGGATCTCCAGCGGACGCTGGATGAGGAGGCCCACCGCCTGCAGGCGGACCTGGAGCGGGAGATGGCCTTGCTGCGCCAGGACGCCCAGCGGCGCCTGGAGGCGTTTGCCGAGTCGGTGCGCCGGGAGCACGAGGCCCGGCTGGAGGCCCTGCGGGCGCAGCTGCAGGAGGAGGGGTCCCGGACGCTGGCAGCCCGCCAGCAGCAGATGCAGGAGGAGTTCCGCCGGACCGAGCAGGCGATCCGGGACGAGTACCGCTATCCGCTGCTGAACCTCCGGCTGCGGGCCGAGGTGGCGGGTCTGCGGTCGGAGGAGGAGGCCCAGGAGTTGCAGCGGCAGGCCCAGGCCCTCCAGGAAGAGCGGGAGGAGCGCATCCGCGCCGCCGCCGAGGAAGCCGACCGCGCGTTTGCCGAGTTCCGGCGGACCGTGGAGGCCGACATCAACGCCCGGCTGGCCCAGGCCCAGGAACAGCTGCAGGCCGACGGCCGGCGCCGGTTGCAGCTGCGGGAGCAGGAGCTGCAGGCGGAACTGGCCCGGGAAGGCCAGCGCCGTCAGCGCCAGCTGCAGGAGCGGCTGGAGGAACGGCGCCAGAGGCTGCTGCAGGCGGCGCAGGCCCAGCAGGCGCGGATCGAGCAGGCCTACCGCGCGCAGGTGGCGCAGCTGCGGGCACAGCTGCAGGCCCTGCGGGAGCGGCGGGCCCGACTGGAAGAGAGTATCGTCGCCGAGGTGAAGGTGGAGGCGGCCGTGGTGGCCCAGTCCCGCGGGCTGGACGTGATCCTGACCCGCTACATCGCCAACCTCTCCGCCGAGGACGTGACCGCCGACGTGGCCGCCCGGCTGAAGTGATGACCTCGCGGCGTGTCCTCCCCATCCTCCTGGCGCTGGCGGCTCTGGCGCTGCCCGGCTGCTCTCCCCGGGTCGGGGTGGTGGACTCCCACCGGGTGCTGAACGAGAGCGTGCTGGCCCTGTCCTTCCAGAAGCAGCTGGACGACCGGGAAAAGGCCATGGTGGCCGACCTGCAGCTGCTGCGCGGCCAGCTCAGCCCCGAAGATCTGGAGGCCCGCCGCCAGACGTACCTGCGGGAGCTGGCCGCCCTGCGGGCCGATCTGGAGCGCCGGCTGAATGAGCGGGTCCGGCAGGCCGCCGCCGACGTGGCGCGCCGGCGCCGCCTGCAGGTGATCCTGGTCAAGGACGCCACGCGGTGGGGCGGGGTGGACGTCACCGACGAGGTCATCGCGCGATTGAAGTGATGGTCCCGATTGGCGCGGGAAGACGTCCGTGAAGCTGCAGGACCTGGCAACGGCCATTGGCGCCGTCCTGGACGGCGACGGAACCGTGGAGGTCACGGCGGTGGCGGAGCCCGACCGGGCCGCCCCCGGCTCTCTGGTCATGGTGCGCGACGCGCGGCGGATTCCCGACGCCGAGCGCGGGCCGGCCGCCGCGCTGCTGGTGCCCCTGGACGCGCCGCCCTGCCGCAAGCCGGCCCTGCGGGCGCCCGATCCCCGACTGGCCCTGGCGCGGGCGCTGGCCGTCCTCCACCCCGCACCGCGCCCCCCGGCCGGGGTGCATCCCACCGCCCGGGTGGCGGCCTCCGCCCGCCTGGGGGAGGGCGTCTCCCTGGGGGCCTACTGCGTGGTGGGCGAGGGCACGGTCCTGGCCGACCGGGTGGTGGTGATGGACGGCTGCGTCCTGGGCCGGCAGGTGTCCGTGGGGGAGGACAGCGTGCTGTACCCCGGGGTGGTGGTCTACGACCGGACCGTCATCGGGCGCCGCGTGATCCTCCACGCCGGAGCGGTCATCGGCGCCGACGGGTTCGGCTACGCCTCCAGCGGCGCCGACCACGTGAAGATTCCCCACATCGGGCGCGTGGTGATCGAGGACGACGTGGAGATCGGCGCCAACACCACCGTGGACCGGGCCACCCTGGGCGAGACGCGCATCGGCGCCGGCACCAAGGTGGACAACCTGGTGCAGATCGCCCACAACGTCGTCATCGGCCGGGGCGTGCTGATCGCGGGCCAGACCGGCATCTCGGGCAGCGTGACCATCGGCGACGGGGCGGTCCTGGCCGGCCAGGTGGGCGTGCGGGACCACGTGCGGATCGGGGAGCGGGCGGTGGTCCTGGCCCGCGCCGTGGTGACCCGCGACGTCCCCCCGGGGACGGTGGTCTCCGGGGACCCGGCCCGCCCCCACCGGGAGCACCTGCGGGTGCAGGCCGCCCTGCGCCGCCTGGCCGCAGGCGGCCGGGCCGGCCAGGGCGAAGATGCCGGTGAGTGATCCCAACGCGCCGGCGTGTCACCGGCCCGGCGTCTCCTCCATGTGGCACCCGACCCAGCGGACCGTTGCGCGTCCTGTGGATCTGTCCGGTGTCGGCATCCACACCGGGCAGGCCGTCCGCCTGCGGCTGCATCCGGCGCCGCCGGGGACGGGAGTGGTCTTCCGGCGCGTGGACGCGTCCGCCGAAGCCATCCCGGTGCGCCCGCACGCGGTCAGCGACGCCCATCGGGGCGTGACCCTGGGCCGGGGCGTGACGGTGCGCACCGTGGAGCACCTGCTGGCGGCGGCCGCCGGGGTGGGGGTCGCCAACCTCCTGGTCGAATTGGACGGCCCGGAGCTGCCGATCCTGGACGGCAGCGCGGCCCCGTTCGTCAGCGCGCTCCGGGAGGCGGGCGTGGTAGACCAGGGAGCGCCGTGGCCGTCGGTGGCGGTCTCCGATCCCGTGTGGGTCGGCGGGGAGGGTGCCTGGGTGCTGGTCCTGCCGGCGCCGCGCTTCCGCGCCACCTACGCGGTCGTGTTGCGGGAGCCTCTGGGAGTTCAGGTGGTGGACTTCGACCCCCAGGCTGCGGACTTCGCCGCCGAGATCGCCCCGGCGCGGACCTGGGGGTATGCGGACGACCTGCCCGAGCTGCACGCCGCCGGCCTGGGGCGGGGGGTGGCGGCCGACAACGTGCTGGCGCTGGGCCCTGCGGGGTATCTGACGCCCCCGCGGTGGGCCGACGAGCCGGCCCGCCACAAGGTCGTGGACCTGATCGGGGACCTGGCCCTGCTGGGCCGCCCGCTGCGCGCCCACGTGATCGCCTGCGGGGCCGGCCACGCCCTGCACGTGGAGGCGGCGCGGCGGCTGTGGGAGCAGATGACGCCTCAATCTGCCCGATCTACCCCATCCCCATGACAATTGGGAAGATCGCGCAGATCGGGTAGATTGGGTAGATTGAGTAGATCCAGTGGAGGCTGACCGATGGTCCTGGACCAGGCGCAGATCATGGCCATCATTCCCCACCGGCCGCCGTTCCTGTTCGTGGACCGCATCACCGAGATCGGCGAGGACCGCATCGTCGGGGAGAAAGACCTGACCGGAGACGAGTGGTTCTTTGCCGGCCACTTTCCCGGCGCGCCGGTGATGCCCGGGGTCCTGATCATCGAGGCCATCGCCCAGACCGGCGCCTGCCTGGCCCTGCGGGCGCCCCAGTTCTGGGGCCGGATCCCCTACTTCGCGGCCCTGGACAAGGTGCGCTTCCGCCGCCCGGTGACGCCCGGCACGCGGCTGGTCATGGAGTGCACCCTGCGCTGGATGCGGGGGCGGGTGGGACGGGTGGACGGCCGCGCGCTGGTGGACGGCGAGGTGGTGGCCGAAGGGGAGTTCACCTTTGCCGTGGCCGATCGGGCGGGCGAGACGCCATGAGTGGCGAGGCCAACCGGCCGCCGCCCGGCATCCACCCCACCGCGGTGGTGCATCCCGGCGCCCGCCTGGGGCGGGATGTGGCGGTGGGCCCCTACGCGGTGGTGGAAGACGGCGCCGTGGTCGGCGACCGGACCGTGGTGGGGGCGCACTGCGTCATCCGCCGCGGGGTGACTCTGGGCGAGGACAACCGGCTGAGCGTGGGGGTGGTCCTGGGCGAAGATCCCCAGCACCGCCGCTACGCCGGCGAGGTCAGCTTCGTGCGGATCGGCAACCGCAACATCCTGCGGGAGTACGTGACCGTCAACCGGGCCTACGGCGAAGGGCAGGCCACCGAGATCGGCGACGACAACTACCTGATGTCCTACGTCCACATCGGCCACAACTGCGTCATCCGCAACCACGTGATCCTCACCAGCGGCACCAAGCTGGCCGGCCACGCCCTGGTGGACGACCAGGCCAACCTGGGGGGCCAGGTGGGCGTGCACCAGTTCGTGCGCATCGGGCGGCTGGTGATGATCGGGGGAGGGTCGGTGGTCCGCCAGGACGTGCCGCCCTTCATCCTGGCGTTCGGGCTGCCGGCCCGCGCCTACGGCCCCAACACCGTGGGACTCTCCCGGGCCGGCGTTCCCCCCGTGCACCGCACCATGATCAAGCGGGCGTTCATGCTCCTGTACCGCTCGGGGCTGGCCCTGCCCACGGCCCTGGGGCGGGTGGAGGCGGAACTGGGCGACGATCCCTACGTGCGGGAGATGGTGGAGTTCATCCGCGCCAGTTCCGACCGCGGGATCGTGCGGGGGGCGCGCGACGGCGATGGCCCCTGAGCCGGCCGTCGGCCTGCTGGCCGGATCCGGGCGGCTGCCGGTGATTCTGGCCCGCGCCATCAAGGGGCGGGGGCACTCGGTGGTGTGCCTCGCGCTGGAGGGAGCCGACGCCGCGCTGGCGTCGGTGGCCGATCACGTCCATCCGGTGGATTTCGGACAGGTGGAGCAGGTCCTGGCGGTGCTGGGCCGGTACGGCGCCGACCGGCTGGTCCTGGCGGGCGGCGTCCCCCGCGCCGCCCTGCTGCGGCCGGGCGACGGCCTCTTTGCCCGGTGGATGGCGGAGGCCGCCGACCGCCGGGACCACCCCCTGTTCCTCCACGTGGCGGCGCGCCTGGAGGCCGCCGGCGTCCGGGTGGTCGGCCCCCTGGAGTTCGCGCCGGACCTGGCGGCCCCCGAGGGGGTGCTGACCCGCCGCCGGCCGTCGGCGGAACAGTGGGAGGACATCCGGACCGGGATCGCCGTGGCCCGGGCGCTGGCCGACCTGGACGTGGGGCAGACGGTGGTGCTCCGGCGGGGGGTCATCCTGGCCGCGGAAGCCGCCGAGGGAACGGACATCGCCGTCCGGCGGGGCGCCGCTCTGGCGGAGGGGGTCGTGGTGGTCAAGGCCGCCCGGTCCCGCCAGGATCCGCGCTTTGACCTCCCGACGGTGGGGCCCGACACCGCGGCGCTGCTGGCGCAGGTCCGCGCCGCCGTCCTGGCGGTGGAGGCGCGCCGGACGCTGCTGCTGGACCGGGAGGAGACGGTCCGCATCGCCGACGCCGCCGGCCTGGCGGTGGTCGGCGTTCCCGGACCAGAACGTCCGGGGCATGGCGGAGGGTGACGGGCGCCGGTGACGCACCGCGACCCTGATGCCGTCCCCGACGGCGCCGCGGGTTCGGGCCCCCGGATCTTCTTCGTGGCCGGCGAAGTCTCCGGCGACATCGCCGCCGCCGCCGTCGCCGCCGAACTCAGGCACCTGGAGCCCTCCGCGGACCTCGTGGGGGTGGGGGGTCCCCGCATGGCGCGGGCGGGGGTGCGGATCCTGGCCGACAGCACCGGCTGGAGCGCCATCGGCCACCTGGACCCCCTGCTGCACCTGCCGACGCACCTGCGGCGGCTGGTGTGGGTGGAGCGGACGATCCGCCGGCACGCCCCCGCGCTGCTGGTCCTGGTGGACTTCGCCGCCTTCAACCTGCGCCTGGCGGAACGGCTGGCCCGGGCCGTGCCCACGGTCTACTACGTGCCCCCTCTGGTCTCCGTCCGGCGGGGGCAGAGGGCGCGGAAGGTCGCCCGGCTGCCCGTGCGCCTGCTGGTGACGCTTCCCCCCGAGGCGGATGCCTACCGCGCCGCGGGTGCCGACGCCGTCTTCGTGGGGCATCCGGCGGTGGACCTCGTGGTTCCGGGCCGCGAGACCGCGCGGCGGGCGGCCGGGATCCCCGCGCACGTGCCGGTGGTGGGGCTGCTGCCCGGAAGCCGGCCGCAGGAAGTCCGGGCGCACCTGCCGGTCCTGCTGGAGGCGGCCCGACGCGTGGGCCGGGCGGCCGGGGATGTCTGGTGGGTGCTGCCCGTGCCGGCCGCCGAGCTACGCTCTGTGGTCCTGCCGGCGGTGCGCGCGGCGCCGGTGGCCGTTCGGGTGGTGGACGACGGCCCCACGGCGATGGCCATGGCGGACGCGCTGGTGGTGGCGACGGGCACGGCCACCCTGGAGGCGGCCGTCCTGGGGGTGCCCATGGTGGCCGTGTACCGGCTGCCGTGGATCAGCTGGCAGATCGCGCGCCGGATCGTCAGCGCGCGCTATGCGGCGCTCCCCAACATCCTGGCCGGCAGGCCGGTCGTGCCCGAGCTGCTGCAGGACCGCATGACGCCGGATGCGGTGGCCGGTGCCGTGGTCGCGCTGCTGCGGGATCCTCAGCGCCGGGAGCGGATGCAGCGCGAGCTGCGGGAGGTGGCCGCAGGCCTGGGCCCGCCGGGGGTGTCGCGGCGGGCGGCGCAGGAAGTGGTGGCCGCCCTGCGGCGGTCGTAAGATGAGAGGGCGGTGACCTGGTTCCCCTTTCGCACGGCCGGGATGCCGGTGTCCAGACGCGCGGCGGCGGTCGTGGCGTCGGCGGCGCTGGTTGCCCTGGCGGTCTGGCGGTGGACCGCCGGCCCTCCGCCGGGTCCTCCCGCCGTCCCGGGAGCGGTGTCTCCGGCGGTCCCCTCCGGAACTCCGGCGTCGCCCTCTCCCCTCCTGGAGGTGCAGGGATCGCGCCTGGTGGGGTCGGATGAGGCCGGCCGCCGGCTGTGGGATCTGGAGGCGGACAGCCTGCGGGTGGACCGCCAGAGGCGGACGGTGGACGTGATCGGGCCTCGGGGCCGGTGGTACGCGGGCAGGACCGTGGCGGCGGTCTTCGAGGCGCCCCGGGGCCGCTACCTGGCCGATGACGGCGTCATCGAACTGGAGGGGGGCGTCACCGCCACCTCCGCCGACGGGCGGACGGTTCGGGCCCGGCAGATCCGGTGGGACATCCGCCGCGGAGGGGTGGAGGCCCGGGGCGACGTGGTGCTGCGCCAGCCGGGCGCGGTCCTCCGCGCCGACACCTTGCGCGGCGACGCCGCCCTGACCACGGTGATCCTGGAGGGGCGCGTCATGGTTGACATCGGGCGGTGAAAAAGGGAAAAGGGAAAAGGGTAAAGGGAAAAGGGTGAAGAGCGAAGAGAACAAGTTCAGGACATACAGGCGGGGATGTATGCGCCCTCGTCCCTCAGGATCGGCCCCGCGCCGCCGGAGCCTTGCCAGTTTGACCCTCTTCCTGTCCTTATCATTCCCTTTTTCCCTTTTCCTCTTTCCCTTTTCCCTTCCAGCCGGTCAGGCCGTGCCCATCGAGATCACCGGCGCCACCCGGGTCGAGGTGGATGAGGCGGTCGGCGTGTGGGTCCTGGTCGGGTCTCCGGTGGTGGTGCGCCGGGGGAGCGTGCGCATCCAGGCTCCGTCGATCCGCTACGAGGTCCGCCCGCAGGTGGTGGCGGCGACGGGAGGCGTGACCTACGGCGATCCGTCCGGCGAGGTGCGGGCACAGACCCTTACCGCCTGGCTGGCCGACGAGCGGGTCCGGGCGGAGGGCGATGTGGTCGCGGTGGCCGGCGGGCCGCCCCCGGTGGAGCTGCGCGCCGCCCGGGCGGACGCCGACCGGGCCCGGGGCGTGGTCGCCGCCTCGGGAGGCGTCACGGTGCGGCGGGGGGATCTGGTCCTGCGCGCGGCGGAGGCGACCTACACCCAGGCCGACCGCCGCGTCGTCGCCGCCGGCGACGCCGTGGTGGACTCGGAGGCCGGGATGCTGGCGGCAGACCGGCTGGAGGCCCTGCTGGCGGAGGAGGTTGTGGTGGCCGAGGGGCGCGTGCGCTTCCGCTATCGGGACATCGCCGGGACCGCCGACAGGGCCCGCCTGAGCCGGCGGGACAGGATCGCGGTGCTGGCCGGAGCGGCCTCCGCGCAGATGGGGGCCCACCGCGTCACCGCCGACGTCCTGACCGTGGACCTGGCGGCGCGCCGGGTCACCGCCGCGGGCGCCGCCCGCCTGACCGTGGCCGCCCCTCCCTGATGCTGGAAGCCCTCGGCCTGGTCAAGCGCTACGGGTCCCGGAGGGTGGTGGACGGGGTCTCCCTGCGCGTGGAGCGCGGGGAGACGGTCGGCCTGCTGGGTCCCAACGGCGCCGGCAAGACGACCACCTTCTACATGATCGTGGGGCTGGTCCGCCCCGACGCCGGCGACGTCAGGCTGGACGGGGTCTCCCTGGCGTCGCTGCCCGTCCACGTCCGGGCGCGCAGGGGCATCGGCTACCTGGCCCAGGAGCCGTCGGTGTTCAGGGGGCTGACGGTGGAGGAGAACATCCTGATGGTCCTGGAGGCCAACGGCACGCCCCGGGCGCGCCGCCGGCAGGTCCTGGAGTCGCTGCTGGAGGAACTGGATCTGGTCCCCCTGCGCCGGCAGCGGGGAGCCACCCTGTCGGGAGGCGAGCGCCGCCGGGTCGAGATCGCGCGGGTCCTGGCCGCCAACCCGGCCTACGTCCTGCTGGACGAGCCGTTCACCGGCGTGGACCCGCGCTCGGTGGCCGAGCTGCAGGACGTGGTCCGGTACCTCAGGCAGCGGGGGATGGGGGTGGTGATCACCGACCACAACGTGCGGGATACGCTGGCCATCACCGACCGGGCCACCATCATCCACCAGGGGCGGATCCTGCTGGAAGGCCGGCCCGACCAGATCCTCGCCGACCCCGAGGTCCGGCGGGTCTTTCTGGGGGAGCGCTTTGAACTCTGACAGGCGGGGACGCGGGAGCGCGGGACCGCGGGAACGCGCCCGCACCGTCCCTCTCCCGGCGGGGGAGAGGGCGGGGTGAGGGGGGATGGCCGTCCGCCTGCTCGACCGCTACCTGTGGCGCCAGTTGCGGGACGTCTTCGCCTTCGGGGTCGCCATCTTCACCACCCTCCTGCTGATCAACCACCTGTTCTTCGTCGGACGCCTGGTGCTGCAGCAGGAGTCCTCCCTGCCGGTGGCGGTGCAGCTGGTGGTCTTCCGGCTGCCGTACTTCGTCGGGTTCAGCCTGCCCATGGGCATGCTGCTGGCTGCCCTGCTCACCGTCGGGCGCCTGTCCGACGGGCAGGAGATCACCGCCATGCGCACCAGCGGCATCAGCCTGTCCCGGATCGCGGCGTCGGTGGTGGCCGCCGGGGCGGTGGTCAGCGTGGCCAACCTGGCCCTCAACGAGCTGCTGGTGCCATCCGCCGAGGAGCGCTACCGCCACGCCCTGGCCGTGGCCCTGCGGCGGCCCGCCCCGGCGGCGCAGCGGGACGTGCTGTTCCGGGACGTGCAGGACGGCATCGAGTCGGTGTACTTCGTCCGGCGGTTCCTGCGGGACGAGCAGCGGATGGAGGGCGTGGTCGTCAACCAGCTGGAGCGCGGCATCCTGCGGCGGGTGATCGAGGCGCCCGAGGCCCGGTACGTCGGGGACGGGTGGGAGTTCCGGGACGGCGCCATGTACGTCCTGACCGGCGAGGGCACGGTGGTCACCCGCTTTCAGCGCCTGCGGGTGGGCCTCCGGCGGACCCCGCAGGAGATCGCGCTGCCCCCGGTGGACCCCTCCGAGATGAGCATCCGCGAGCTGCGGCGGTACGCCGACGTGATCCGCCGGGGCGGAGGCGACCCGACCCGCTACGTGGTCCAGGCCCACTTCAAGACGGCGGTCCCGTTTTCGGCGGCGCTGTTTGCCCTCCTGGCGGTCCCCCTGGGGTTGCGGCCGCACCGCTCGGGCACGTCCATCGGCCTGGGGCTGACCATCCTGGTCCTGATCGGCTACTACATCATCAGCTCCATCACCCTGACCCTCGGCGAGAGCGGCCGCCTGCCCCCGGTGCCGGCGGCGTGGGCTCCCAACGTGATGCTGGCCCTGGCGGGGGTGGTGCTGCTGTGGCGTGCCGACCGCTGAGCGGCGATGGACTACGTTGAAGGTTGGAGGTTGAAGGTTGGGGATTGAAGGCATGACTCCCCCTCTTCCCTCTTCCTTCTTCCCTCTTCCCTCTCGGGATCCCGAGCTCACGGTGGTCGTCCCCACCTACAACGAGCGGGAGTCGCTGCCGGCGCTGGTCGGGCGGCTCGTGGAGGTGGCGCGCGGGCTGCCGCTGGAGGTGGTGGTCGTCGACGACGGCTCCCCGGACGGGACCGGCGCGCTGGCCGAGGAGCTGGCCCGCACCCTCGCCGTTCCCCTCACCGTGGTCCACCGGCCGGCCAAAGGAGGCCTGGCCTCGGCGGTCCTGGAGGGAGCCCGGCGGGCGCGGGCGGCGCTCGTGGCGGTGATGGACGCCGACCTGTCCCACCCTCCGGAGCTGCTCCCCCGCCTGGCCGCCGCGCTGCGCGGGGGCGGCGACCTGGCCGTGGCCTCCCGGTACGTTCCCGGCGGCGGGGTGCAGCGCTGGCCGCTCCTGCGGCGCCTGATCAGCCTGACGGCCACCTGGCTGGCGCGCGCGGCGCTGGGCCTGCGCGTGGCCGACCCCCTGTCGGGCTACTTTGTGGCCCGGCGCGAGATCCTCGCCGGCCGGGCGTACCGGGGGACCGGCTTCAAGCTGCTGCTGGAGGTCCTCGCGACCCACCCCGACGCCGTCGTGGTGGAAGTGCCCTATGTCTTCACCGACCGCCGGGCCGGCCGCAGCAAACTCTCCCCCCGCGAACTGTGGGAGTTTCTCAGGGTGGTGATCGCGCTGAGGCGAGAGGGTCGTTGGACCGTGGAACGTTTGAAACGTTAGAGCGTTGAATCGTTGAAACGTTGAATCGTTGAAACGTTGAACGCAGTATTGAATGTCCGCAGGACAGAGTCTAGGCTGAGGATGACCCGTGGCCGGGGTCCGGAGGGGAGTGTGGCCGCGGAGGTTATCGTGCGGGTGAAGCATGAGAACTTACGGGTATGGAGTGAAGCGATGGTCCTCTCCGAACGTGTCTACAAGGAAACCTCCCACTTTCCCCGCGAGGAGAGTCTGGGACTTTCCGCTCACATCCGACGGTCGGCCGTCTCCGTCGCCGTCAACATTGCGGAGGGATGCGGACGATACCACACGCGTGAGTTTGTGCGCTTCCTGTTCATCGCGCGGGGATCCCTCTTTGAGCTTATGACGCTGTTGGACCTGTCTCGCCGCCTGGGTTACCTGTCCGTTCCCCAATACATCTCTCTCCGTGACTCCTGCGAGGGCCTTCTGACACCCCTGAGCGGGTTGATCCGCAGCCTGAAAGGAACGCGTCGTCGCGGAGCGGTATTCAACGCTCCAACGCTCCAACGGTCCAACGCGGCACGTTAGTCATGGAACCGGGCGTCCTGCTCATTCCCCTCCTGCTCGCCCTCAGCGGGGTCATCGCCCTGGCGGGCAACGCCGTGGGCCGCTCCATCGGCCGCCGCCGGCTGACCCTGCTCGGGCTGCGGCCCCGCTACACCGCCCAGGTCGTCACGGTGGTCACCGGCGTCCTCATCGCCCTGCTGACCCTGGCGGCGGTCCTGCTGCTGTCCGCGGAGGCCCGGGTGGCCCTGTTCCGCCTCAACGAGGTCCTCCGGCAGACCCAGCGCCTGGAGGAGGAGATCCGCCGCCAGGAGGACCGCCTCAAGCAGCTGGCCCTGGGCGACATCGCCTACCTGAACAACCAGGAGGTCCTGCGGGACGTCATCGACGGCCGCCAGGACCCGGCCGTGATCCGCCAGCGGGTGCAGGCGGTGGTGGACCGGGCCGGCGAGCTGGCCCGGGAGAACGGCATCGGCGTGGACAGCCGCGGGGAGGAGATCGTGCTCTCGCCGCCCCGGGCCACCTGGGACGCCATCGCGGCCCTGATCGACCACCGCAACGCCGACACCGTCCTGCGGCTGGTGGCCGCCCAGAATACCTTGAAGGGCGAGCCCCTGGTGGTCTACGTCCAGCTGTTTGACAACCGCCTGGTCTATCCCGCCGGCACGGTCCTCGCCCAGGGGGTGGTGGACGGCCGGCAGCCCCGGGAGGTGGTCGGCCGCGACCTGCTGCGCCTGGCGGACCAGGCGGCGCGGGTGGCCCGGGGCAAGGTCCTGCCCCCGCCGTTCACCCTGGTGGGCGCCGCCCCGGCGGCCCAGCTGGACATCGACGACCACCGCGCGGCGGTGGCGCGGATCCGCCAGGCCGGCGGGCCCGTCCGGGTGCAGGTGGTGGCCCAGCGGGACATCTATACCGTGGGGCCGTTGCTGGTGCGGTACCTGATAGGACGTTGAAACGTTGGGACAGGAAACGCTGAAGCGTCTTTTTTCTCTTCCTTCTTCCCTCTTCCCTTTCTCCGTTCCACCGGGAAGGAAATATCTCTCCCGAGGGTTAATCCCCCATCAGAGGTGCGGGTGTAGGGAAGTCCGGTGCAACTCCGGCGCGGTCGCGCCGCTGTGACCGGTGATGCCCGCCTCCAGGCACGCCACTGGGCGGTGACCCTCCATGCGGGGGCCCGCCTGGGAAGGCGGGGGTCGGGCGATGACCCGGAAGCCAGAAGACCTGCCCGCACCGTGTCGCCACACGCCTTCGCGCAAGAGGAGGTGGGCGGGTATGGTCTGTGTCCGGCCTGCAGGCATCCGGCGCCTGTGGGCGTTGCTGTCCGTGATGGCCGTGGCGGTCTTCCCCCGACCGGCGGCCGGCCAGCAGGAGCCTCCGGTCTTCGAGCTGCCCGAGGTCGTGGTCCCCGGCCGTCGGCCTCAGCCGGTGGCCTCCACTCCGGCGTCGGTCAGCGTGATCACCCGCGAGGACATCGAGAGGCTGGGCGCCCGCACCGTGGCCGACGTGCTGTTCCTGGTCCCGGAGGCGGTGGTGAGGGCCTACGGCGGCCTCGGCAGCCTGGCCCAGATCAGCGTCCGCGGGTCCACCCCCGCCCAGGTCCTGGTCCTGCTGGACGGGGTGCCGCTGAACAGCGTCGCCCTGGGCCAGGCCGACCTGAGCACCATCTCGGTGGACGCCGTCGAGCGCATCGAGGTCCTGCGCGGGCCCTTTTCGGCCATCTACGGCAGCGGCGCCCTGGGCGGGGTGGTGAACATCGTGACGCGGACCGCGGACCGCCGCCGCGCCCTCGTCCAGACCGGCGGCTACGGACGGCGCTCGGCGGTCCTGACTCTGCCCGGCGCGCCCGCGGCGCCCTGGCTGCTCACCGTCACCGCCGACGCCACCGCCGGCCACCGGCCCAACAGCGACTACCAGGGGACCACCCTGGCGGCCCGCCTGGCACTGCCCTCGGCCGGGCTGCTGGTGCACCACTACGCCTCCGACCTGGGCTCGCCGGGGGACACGGCCTTTCCCACCCCGGCCGACCGCCAGAGCGAGCGGCGCGACCTTGTGCAGCTCACCGGCGGCGGGCCGCAGGCCCCCGCATCCACCCGGCTGTACTACGTCGGCGACGACTTCACGTTCGCGTCGGCGTTCGGCCTCAGCACCTATGCCTCGCGCCTGTGGGGTGGAGAAGCTCAGCGGCGGTGGCAGACTCCGGGCGGCCTGCTGACCGCTGGGGTGGAGGCCCACAGCCAGTCCCTGGACGCCCTGGTCTTCGGCTCGCCCATCGTCGCCGAGGCGAGCGTCGCCGCAGGCTACCTCCAGTACGACACGGCCCTGTCGGACCGCGCCCTGGCGTCTGCGGGCCTGCGGGCGGATGTGCACTCGGTCTACGGGACCACCCTGAATCCCCGCGCGGGGATCGTGTACCGTCCGGACGGGGCGACGCGCCTGCGGGCGGCGGTGGGGCGCACGTTCCGCGGCCCGACGTTCCTGGAGCTGTACTTCCCCGGCTGCAGCAACCCGTCGCTGCAGCCGGAGACGGCGTGGGCGGCCGAGGTCGGGGTGGAACGGCAGTCCCGGCAGATGCTGCTCGCCGCCACCGCCTTCGGAACCTGGGCCTCGTCCCTGATCGCGGGCGGCTGCCCGCCCTCCAACGTGGGCCAGGCCACGGTCCGGGGACTGTCCGTGGAACTCCGCCGGCTGCTGGCAGGCGGCGGGACGCTGGTGGGGTCCCTGACCGCCCTGCAGGCCGCCGACGGGTCGGGGGCGCCCCTGCTGCGGGTGCCGGGAGTGACCGCGCAGCTCACCTTCCAGCGCCCCCTGATGGCCGGGACGCTCACGGTGGCCGCCTCCTACGTCGGGCCCCGGCCGGACCTGGACCCGGCCACGTTCGCCACGGTCCAGATGCCGGGCTACCTCGACGTCCGGGTGCGCTACCGGACCGCGACGTCCGCAGGCGCCACGCTGACCGTCGGCGTGGACAACGCCTTGGACTATGCCTATGAGCCGGTTGCCGGCTATCCCGCCCCGGGCCGCACGGTGTTCGTGACCACGTCCTGGGAGTGGTAGACGAAGGGAGGAGCACGCCATGAACGCGCGCGTGGGAGTTCTGCTGGGGCTGGTCCTGGCCGCCGCCGCCTCGCGGCTGCTGCCGCACCCGCCCAACGTCACACCGGTCGCCGCCCTGGCCCTGTTCGGCGGCGCCCACTTCGGCCGCCTGTGGCAGGCATGCGCCGTCCCGCTGGGGGCGATGCTGCTCAGCGACCTGGTGATCGGGCTGCACGCCCTGATCCCGTTCGTCTACGGCAGCCTGGCGCTGGCCGTCCTGATCGGGATCTGGGTCGGTCGCCGCCTCACCCCCGGGCGGGTGGCGGCCGGAGCGGTGGGCTCGTCGGTCCTGTTCTTCCTGGTCACCAACTTCGGCGTCTGGGCCCAGGGGGCGCTGTACCCCAGGACCGCGGACGGGCTGCTGGCGGCCTACGTGGCCGCGCTGCCGTTCTTCCGCAACACCGTGGCCGGAGACCTGTTCTACGCGGCGGTCCTGTTCGGCGGCTTCGCCCTGCTGGAACGCGCGGTTCCGGCGCTCCGGACGCGGCCGGGAGTGATGGAAAGGGCCGGCAGATGAAGGTCCGACCGGCCGCCGCGATGGTGGTCGCGGCGGCCGCCGCAGCCGCCGCCGCGGGAGGGTGGTGGCGGACACCCGTCGGGGAGAGGGCGCCCGCTCCCGCGCGTCTGGGGGCGGCCTACGACCGCAGGGCCCCCACGGCGGAAGAGGAGGCCGGCGTCGCCCAGGAAGCGGCGGCCAACTGGACGCCCGGCGACGTCGGGCGGATCTCCTCCCCGCCTTCACCCTCTTCGTCGCGTCCCTCGCCGCCACGGCCGGGACCGTCAGCACACCGGGCTCCCGCCGGGACGACGGCACCATCCGCCGGTCCCGCGCGCTCTACTGCGGCGGAAAAGTCCGCCGCCAATCGTGCCGGTCCTGCGGGCGTCGCCGACGACAGCGATCGGGGAGGTACCGCCCTGCCGTCCCGACCGGGACGCCGCGTCGAAGGCGGCGAGGGCGCGTCTGTCCCGGCCGCGTCCTCCGCAGGCGCCGAGCCTGCCGCCGGCGGGGAGGTCTCCCCGGCCGCGGCCGCCGGGCCGCCCGCGGCCTCCCCGCCCGTCCTGACGCCGCCCGTCCTGCTGGAGACCGGCCGGCTGGACTACCCGCAGGCCGGCTACCGGATGGTGGTGGACCGCGACGGGCTGACCGCCCACGCGCGGGCGGAGGCCGTCGGGGGAACGGTCGTCCTCAAAGTTCTGGTGCGTGCCGACGGCACCGTGGGGGCGGTGGAGGTCGTCCGGTCGTCGGGGCACGCCTCCCTGGACGAAGTCGCGGCGTCCTCCGCCTGGAGCTGGGTGTTCCGACCGGCCACGCGGGACGGCGCTCCCATCGACGCCTGGGCGGTGGTGCCGGTCACCTTCGGTACGGAATAACAAAGGAAAAAGGAAAAAGGAAAAGGGAAAAGGGAGAAGGGAAAAGGGAGAGCGAAGGGTTATGGTGGTGGGGGGCGGGTGGCGATGTGCAGGGGCACGGGTACCGTAAGCTCGCGGTCTGGCAGAAGGCGCACGCTTTCCTAAAGCTTGTTCTCAGTACATCAAGAGAATTCCCCCGCACCCGTGAGGCGCAGATCGTCAGGGCACAACTCTTGCGTGCAGCCATGTCTGTTCCTGCCAATATCGTTGAAGGCTACGGAGGTCAATACGGGAAGTCGTTCGTGCGGTATCTCAAAGTATCGCGAGGGTCAGCGTGGGAGGCCGACTACTGGATCTTTCTCGCTGAAGAAATCGGCGCGATTGACCGTACTTCGTACGTTTCCCTCCGCCGATCCTGCGGGGAAGTCATTGCGATGCTGACCGCTGCCATCAACAAGGCCTCGCACTAATGGATCTCCCTTTGTTCTTCGCATCAGTTTGCAGTTGCCATTTTCCCTTTTCCCTTTTCCTTTTTCCCTTTTCCCTCATTCTCGCCCTCGACCCCGGGCGCGACAAGTGCGGCCTGGCGGCAGGAGAGGGCGGTCGGGTCCTGGCGCAGGCGGTCGTCCCGCGCAGCCACCTGGCCGCCGTGCTGGGGGAGTGGGCCGGCCGGTTTGCGGTGGACCGGGTCATCATCGGGGACCGCACGGGGGCGGCCGAGGTCCGGCAGGAAGTGGAGCGCGCGCTTCCGGGCACGCCGGTGAGCCTGGTGCCGGAGGAGGGAACGACGCTGCTGGCCCGCCGGCGGTACTTCCAGGACCACCCGCCCCGGGGGTGGCGGCGCCTGCTGCCTGTGTCCCTGCAGGAGCCGCCGGAGCCCTACGACGACTACGCGGCGGTGGTCCTGCTGGAGAGGTTCGCCGCCCGGGGCCCGGAGTCCGAATAGTGTTACTGTGGAAAAACTTCCTCCCGCCCGGCGGGCTGCGGACGCATCACGGGGGCGGGCAGGAGGAGTCGGGCCCGGGAGGAAGTATCTATCTTTTGGACGGACAAGCCGGAGCCGTGCCGGCCGGTAGCGCTGGCCGAAAAGACTCACACAGACGCGGCAACCGGGTCCGGCCCGTCCACGCAGTGGATGCCCTGCGGCATCTCCGCAGGGGTGCAGTTCCCGGGTCACGTGCACAGGTGTCACCTGCCGTCTGCACACGGCGGCACCGGAGCGGCGGAAAGGGGGGATGGGGTATGGATGTGTCCGCCCGGGCCGGGACGGTAGGGGACAGCGGGCCCGCGGCCGTCGTCGAAGCAGGAAGGAAACACGACCACTTTCTGCAGATGCCGCCTGGCCGTCGGCCCGACAACTCCACACAGGGGGACACGAGCAGATGAGGAATCTGGCACTGACCGTCGCAGCGATCCTCGTGCTCGCCACGGTCTCCCCCGTCTTCGCTCAGCCGTTCGCGGACGTCCCGACCGACCACTGGGCGTTTGACGCGATCGCTGAGCTCGCCGCGAAGGGCATCATCGAGGGCTTCCCCGATGGGACCTTCAAGGGCGACCGGGGGGTGACCCGCTACGAACTGGCCATGGTGGTGGCCAGGATCCTGGCCCGCATCGAGGCCATCAAGATCCCGCCGCCGCCCCCGCCGCCGCCACCGCCGCCGGCTCCGCCGCAGCCTGAGGTGACAAGGGCCGACATCCAGGCGATCCAGCGGCTGGTCAACGAGTTCCGCGCCGAGCTGGCCGCCCTGGGCGTGCGGGTGACCGCCGTCGAGGAGGAACTGGCGGCCCTCAAGGGCGCGCTGGACAAGACCACCATCACCGGCGACTGGACGTACGTGAACACCTTCGCCACCGGTACGCTGGGCACAGTGGCCCGCAACCGCGCCCGCCTGACCTTCAAGGGCAGCGTGGGCGCCGGAACGGCCGTGTTCGTCCGGGCGCGCTGGAACGCGGTCTCGCCCGCGACTTACACCACCGACTTCGACCGGGTGTTCTTCGACTGGTCGTCGCCGTGGGGCATTTCCTTCCGCGTGGGCCGCGACTACTGGTCGTTCGCCAACGGCATCCTGCTGTCGTCGGCGGAGAACAGCGGCGCCCGCAACGGCGTGCGCGCCAGCGGCTCTCTGGCTGGGTTCTCGTGGACGGTGCTTGGATACAACCGGGTCGCGGACTATGCGCCCACCCCTGACTTAGAAGGGAACGCGGTTACGTACGCGGCCCGCGTCAGCACCACACTGGCCGGGTGGTCGTTCGGGCTGAACTACCGCAACGACCGCGACTACTTCGGGAACGCCGTGCTTCTGACCACAGGCTGGAGCGTGGACTTCAGCGGCGACCTCTTCCCCGGCTTCAGCCTGTCGGGGGAGTACGCCAGCGTGAGCAGTCCCGCTACCGCCACCGCCTGGACGGCG
>JAVHLZ010000007.1:0-62530 GCA_031081675.1 Armatimonadota bacterium | reverse complement strand
TTGGGAGAGGCGGTGGAGAGGGTGAGGGTGAAGGGGGAACGGGAGAACTCCGTCCCCGGCTCGAATCGTTTAGGTTAGTGTACCGCCGCCCACTCAGGCGGACCGTCCGACCATGAGGAGGAGACCGTGAAGGTCCTGTTGGCCGTCGCCTTGCTGGCCGTCATCGCCCAGGTGCCCTCCTGCGAGCAGGAGGATCGAGGTCCCCTCGTCGGCTTCGTGGAGGACAAGTACATCGTCAGCACCGGGATGGGGGCCGGCAAACCCGCCATCGTCATCCAGGCCGCCGAATACATCGTCCCCTGGGACTTCTACCGCGAAGTCCAGGTGGGAGACCTCGTCAAGTACGAGAACGGCCAGTGGATCATCGTCCGCAAGGCGTCGGGTTCCCGGACGGCACCACCAGTGGTGACGACGTAAGGGGCGCGGCGCGCGCCTCGACGCGGCCCCGGAATTTCGACGCTGGGGGTCTGACCCCAAAATGAGGGGTCTGACCCCAAAATTTCGCGCGGAATTCCGAGCCTGAATCGAGATCGAGGGGTCTGACCCCAAAATTCCGCAGGGCTTGGCGATGAGGGGGGCTAAAAGGCGAGGGGGCGGACGCTGGTCCGCCCCCTCCCCGGATTCCCGCCCGCCCGGCCGGCCGTCAGCGGAGGTTGAAGCTCACCCCCACGTAGACCCCGTTGCCGGCGCTGGACCCCGTAAAGCCCAGTACCCCCGACGTCTGGCTGGTGAACTGGTACTGCACGCCCACGTCGTAGATGGTGGCCGTCAGCCCCGACGACGAGACGTAGTGGATCGCCGCAAACCCCTGCCACCGGGGGGCCAGGGTGAGAGCCGCGCCTCCCTGAATGAAGACGCCCGACCCGCTGGTCCCCGCCACGTTGGTGAAGGCGATCCCGGCCCCCACGAACGGGTCGATCCCCGGCGTCCGGGCCGGGAAGTGCAGCCGCACCCCCAGGTCGATCTCGCTGTCAAACGGCGGGATGGTGCTGTAGGCGAACGCCGCGTCCAGCGTGGGGTTGATCCGGTAGGCGACCCCCAGCACCCAGTCGGTGGTCCCGCCGATGCTGACCAGCCGGGCGCTCACGGAGTTGCCCCGCTGGGTCGCCAGCTGCGCCGCGGCCGGCGCCGGCATCCAGGCTCCGACAGCCAGAGCCGCTGTGACTGTGAGGGCGACGACTGACAGACGTTTCATCGTGTGCGCTCCCTCCTTCAGGGGCAGGATTGAACGCGCGCTACAGAGCATGCCCTCTCGGCCGCACACATTAGACGGCCCCCCCGCATTTCCTCCGCTCACAGCCAGATTCCGCGTCTCTCCCGCCCCGCGTTGCCGCCGCCGCCATGTCGTTCCCCTCTTCCCTCCTCCCTCTAACCGTGCTACAGTGCCCGCAGACAGCAGGTGGTGTCCTTTAAGCCGGTCCCGTGAGGCCGGGAAGGCATGCAAAAGGGAAGAGGGAAGAGGGAAAAGGGAAGAGGGAAAGGGCAAGAGGGAAAGCCGTGGTCTTCGGATGCGGCTTCGGCCCCGACTTGCGAACCTCTGAACCTCACACCCCGCTTCCCCAGCCTCGAAGCTCGGATATCGAACACCGAACCGCGGCACCCTGGGTCGCCGTCCCTCGCCGTCGAGGTCGCCGGCATCCGGTTCGCCCACCCGGTTCTGGCCGCGCCAGGCCCGCTGGGCTTCGGGCGCGAGGTCCAGAGCGTCGTCGACCTCCGCTCCTTCGCCGGCTTCATCACCAAGTCGGTCACCGTTGACCCGCGCCCCGGCCACCCGCGCCCCCAGGTGGTCCGCACCCCGGCGGGGTGGCTGAACTCCCTGGGCCTGCCCAACCCCGGCCTGGCCGGCTTTCTCACCCGCGAGCTGCCGTTCCTCCGGACCCTGGGCATCCCCGTCATCGTGAGCCTGGCCGGCGAGTCCATAGACCAGTACGTGACCATGGCGGAGGTCCTGGCCGACGAAGACGGCGTGGCTGCCGTCGAACTGAATGTCTCCTGCCCCAACGTGGACCGCGGGATGGTCTTCGGGGTGGATCCGGTCCTGACCGCCGAACTCGCGGGCGCCGTCCGCCGCGTCTTCCCGCGCCCCCTTCTGGTGAAGCTGACCCCCCATGCGACCGACGTCGTGGCGGTCGCCCGGGCCGCCGAGGACGCCGGCGCCGACGGGCTGTCGGCGATCAACACCCTGCTGGGGATGGTTGTCGACGTCTCCACCCGCCGCCCGGCTCTGGGGGGTGTCACGGGGGGCCTGTCGGGGCCGGCCGTGCGGGCCGTGGCCGTGCGCGTGGTGTGGGAGGTGGCCCGGGCGTGTCGGATCCCGGTCATCGGCATGGGCGGGATCGCCGCGGCCTCAGACGCCCTGGAATTCCTGATCGCCGGCGCCCGCGCGGTGGCGGTGGGCTCGGCCGTGCTGGATGCCCCGGCCGTCGCGACGGAGATCCGGCTGGGGCTGGAACGCTACCTGGCCGCGTGCGGCCTGACCGACATCGGCCAGATCATCGGCTCCCTGGAGGTCCCCCGTGAACACGCGTGATGCCCCGGACCCGACGTCCGGTCGCGCTCCCGCGGTCCCGCGATCCCGCGATTCCGTCCTCGTCGTTGCGCTGGACGTGCCCACGCTGGCGGAGGCGGAAGATCTGGTGGATCGCCTGTGTGGGCTCGTGTCGTGGTTCAAGGTCGGGTCGGAACTGTTCACCGCCGCCGGGCCGGCGGCCGTGCGGGCCGTCCTCGACCGCGGGGGACAGGTGTTCCTCGACCTGAAGTTCCACGACATCCCCCGCACCGTGGCCGCCGCCGTCCGGGCGGCCGCCGACCTGGGGGTATCCATGATGACCGTGCACGTGGCCGCCGGCGACGAGGCCCTCACGCGGTCCGCCCGGGCCCTCCGGACCCGCCGCGATCCTCCGGGGAGGCTGTCCGACCGCGTGTCCGCGCGTCCCCTCCTGGTGGGCGTGACGCGCCTGACCAGCGAGCCCGCCACGTCTGGCACGTCCGGACAGATCGTGGAGGCCGCGCTGCTGTCCCGCCGGTGCGGCCTGGACGGGGTGGTGGCGGCGGCGGGCGAGGCGGCGGCGATCCGCCAGGTGTGCGGGAGTGACTTCATCATCGTCACCCCCGGCATCCGGCCGGCGGGGACCGACGAGGGGGACCAGGCCCGCACCGCCACCCCCCGGGATGCGGTCCGGGCCGGAGCCGACTACCTGGTGGTCGGCCGGCCGATCCTCGAGGCGCCGGATCCGCGGGAGGCAGCCGGCAGCATCCTGGAGGAGATCGAGGCGGCGTTACGCCAGGAGGGCGACGCCCCGCCGCGGAAGGTGTAGACCGGGCCGGGTGCGGGGTGGTGGCGATGCGGGCGGACGACGTGATCGCGCTGCTGCGGCAGACCGGGGCGTTTCAGACCGGTCACTTTCTGCTCAGTTCGGGCATGCACAGCCCCCAGTACATCCAGTGCGCGCTGCTGCTCCAGTACCCCGAGCACGCCGCGCGGGTGGGCGCGGCGCTGGCCGACCGGTTCCGCGCGAGCCGCCCCCAGGCGGTCATCGGACCGGCCTACGGCGGGATGATCATCGCCCACGAGGTGGCCCGCGCCCTCGGCGCGCGGTCGCTGTTCGCCGAGAGGGTGGAGGGCAAGTTCGAGCTGCGGCGCTCGTTCGCCATCGCGCCCGGCGAGCGGGTGCTGGTGGTGGAGGACGTGGTGACCACCGGCGCCGCCACCCGGGAGGTGGCGCGCCTGGTGGAGCGTCTGGGCGGCGTCGTGGTCGGGGTGGGCGCCATCGTGGACCGCAGCGCCGTCCCGCTGCGGTTTGACTGTCCCGTTGAGGCCCTGGCGGCCATCGAGGCCCCCGCCTACATCCCGTCTCTGTGCGACCTGTGCCGCGAGGGCGTTCCCCTGGTCAAGCCCGGCAGCCGCAGCTGGCCGGCCGCGGTGGGCTAGCGCGGCCGCCGGCGCGCTTTCTCGCGGCGTGAGCGAAACACGAACATTCTGGCCACGGGTGGCGGGGGCGTTCGTTGACAGAGGCGCCGGGCGGCCCCTATAATCGAGCCACATTCGATGGCCGGACCGGGTCGGATGTTCCGCCGCGGCCCGGACCTGGCCGGCGCAGGTGAACGGCTCTGGCGCTCCTGGACGATATCGACGAAATCCTCATCCCGGAGGCGGCGCTGGCGGCCCGCATCCGGGAGCTCGGACAGGCCATCAGCCGGGACTACAACGGGAAAGAGCCGCTCCTGGTCGGGATCCTGACCGGAGCGGTGTTGTTTGTCTCCGACCTGCTCCGGCACATCACCATCCCCTGCCAGCTGGACTTCATGGCCACCAGTTCCTACGGCAACGGCACCGACAGCTCGGGCATCGTGCGCATCCTCAAGGACCTGGACCAGTCCATCGAGGGCCGCCACGTGCTGATCGTGGACGACATCATCGACACCGGCCTGACCATGGACTACCTGCTGGAGACCCTCAAGGCCCGCTATCCGGCCAGCCTGAAGGTCTGCGCGCTGCTGGACAAGGTCCCCCGCCGCCTGCGCCCCGTGCCCATCGACTACCGGGGGTTTGAGATCCCCGACCGGTTCGTGGTGGGCTACGGCCTGGACTACGCCGGCCGGTACCGCAACCTGCCCTTCATCTGCGTGCTCAAGCCCGAGGTGTACGGCCAGAAGCCGCCGGAGGCGCTGGTCCGCCCGGCCGGAGCCGTCACCCCCGGACGCTGATGCTGTTCCTGGGGCGGAACCGCACCGTCAGGCGCACCTACAGTCTGGACGAGGTCGCCCTCGCCCCCGCCGCCGTCACCGTCGACCCCGCCGACGTGGACCTGTCCTGGTCCGTGGGTGAACGGCGATTTACCCTGCCCTTCGTAGCCGCCGCCATGGACAGCGTGGTGGACGTGCGGACCGCGGTGGCCCTGTCGGAACTGGGCGGCCTGGGCGTGCTGAACCTGGAAGGCCTCAGCACCCGCTACCCGGATCCGGAGGAGCCCCTGGAGGAGATCACGGCCGCCGCTCCGGAGGAGGTCGTGGCGGTCCTGCAGCGGGTGTACCAGGCGCCGGTCCGGGAAGACCTGGTGGCGGAGCGGATTCGCGCCATCAGCTCCGCCGGGGCCGTGGCCTGCGGTGCCGTCACCCCTGCGGCCGCGCCGCGGCTGCTCCCGGTGGCGGTGGAGGCGGGCGCCCACGTGATGGTGATCCAGTCCACCGTGGTGACCGACCGGCACCTGTCGTCCCGCGGGCGGGCGGTGTCCCTGCGCGACCTGATCTCCCGCACCGACGTACCGGTCCTGGTGGGCAACTGCGTCGGCTACGAGGCGGCCCTGAGCCTGCTGGAGGCGGGGGCCGCCGGCCTGCTGGTGGGCGTCGGGCCCGGGGCGGCGTGCACCAGCCGCCGGGTGCTGGGGGTGGGCGTGCCCCAGGCCACCGCCATCGCCGACGTGGCGGCGGCCCGGGACGCCCACGCCCGCCGGACCGGCCGCTCCGCGCCGGTGATCGCCGACGGCGGCATCGCCACCGGGGGCGACGTGGCCAAGGCCATCGCCTGCGGCGCCGATGCGGTCATGCTGGGATCGGCCCTGGCGCGGGCCGAGGAGGCGCCGGGGCGAGGGTACCACTGGGGGATGGCCACGCCGCATCCGGCGCTGCCCCGGGGGACCCGCATCCGCGTGGGGACCGCGGGCACCCTCCGGCAGATCCTGCTGGGGCCGGCGCGGACCGACGACGGCACCCAGAACCTGGCCGAGGCCCTGCGCACGGCCATGGGCATGTGCGGGGCGCGCACCGTCGTCGAGATGCACCAGGCCGAGATCGTCCTGGCCCCGTCGCTGGCCACCGAGGGCAAGGGCTGGCAGTTCGCCCAGGGCGTGGGGCAGGGGCGGTGAGGGAACACAGCGACGGGGTCCGGCACCGGGGAGCCGGCGTCCGGGGCGCGTCTGCACTGCGGTCCGTGGCCCTCAGGCCGCGAAAGCGGTGCCGTCGTTGAGGGGGATCCCGGGGGTACCTGAGCGTGGACGGATGGACGGAACCGGACGCGGCACACAGGCGGATCGGCCGGAGGCTCCCCGCGCCGGCCGCGGGGGTGCGGCCGCTCCCGTGAGCCCGGCGCGGCTCGAACGCTCGACTCCGGCCTCGCCCGCCCCGGATCCCGACCTCCGAACCCCCCATCCCGTCAGTTCCGTGGACACCGTCCTTGTGGTCGACTTCGGCGCCCAGTACGCCCAGCTCATCGCCCGCCGGGTGCGCGAGTGCCGGGTGCGCAGCCTGATCGTGCCCCACGACACTTCCTACGAGGAGATCCTGGCCCTGCGTCCCCGCGGACTGATCCTCTCGGGCGGGCCGGCCAGCGTGTACGAACCCGGGGCGCCCCGGTGCGACCCGCGGATCTTCGACGGCGCGCTGCCGGTGCTGGGCATCTGCTACGGGATGCAGCTGATGGCCCACGTCCTGGGGGGCCGCACCGCCGCCGCGGGCAGGCGGGAGTACGGCCGGACCCGGCTGTTCGTGGACGACCGGGCCGACCTGTTCAGCGGGCTGGAAGCGCGGCTGATGTGCTGGATGAGCCACGGGGACTCGGTGGTGGAGCTGCCGCCGGGGTTTGTGTCCCTGGCCCGCACCGACCACAACCCCGTGGCCGCCATGGCCGACCGCGATCGCCGGCGCTTCGGGGTCCAGTTCCACCCCGAGGTCACCCACACGCCCTGGGGCCGGCAGGTCCTGCAGAATTTCCTGTACGCGGTCTGCGGCTGCCGCCCCCAGTGGACCATGGCGTCGTTCATCGACACCCAGGTGGCGGCCGTCCGGGACCAGGTGGGTGACGGCCGGGCGGTGGCCGCCCTGTCCGGGGGCGTGGACTCGGCCGCGGCCGCCGCGCTGGTGCACCGCGCCATCGGCGACCGGCTCACCTGCATCTTCGTGGACCACGGCCTGCTGCGCCGGGGAGAGGCCGAGCAGGTGGTCACGACGTTCCGGGACCACTTCCGGGTTCCCCTGGTCCACGTGGACGCCCGGGAGCGCTTTCTGGCCCGGCTGGCCGGGGTCGCCGACCCCGAGGCCAAGCGGCGGCTGATCGGCGAGGAGTTCATCGCCGTCTTCCGCGAGCAGGCCCGCCGCCTGGGCGACGTGCAGTTCCTGGTGCAGGGGACCCTGTATCCCGACGTCATCGAGAGCGGCACCCGCACCGCCGCGCGCATCAAGACCCACCACAACGTGGGCGGGCTGCCGGCCGACCTCCCGTTCCGCCTGGTGGAGCCGTTCCGGGAGCTGTTCAAGGACGAGGTGCGGGAGGTGGCCCGCCAGCTGGGCCTGCCCGACGCCCTGGTGTGGCGCCACCCGTTCCCGGGCCCGGGTCTGGCCATCCGGGTGGTGGGGGAGGTGACGCCCGAGCGCCTGGAGCTGGCCCGGGCCGCCGACGCCATCCTGATCGAGGAACTGCAGGACGCCGGCCTGATGCGGCAGCTGTGGCAGGCGTTCGCCGTCCTGCTGCCGGTGCCGTCGGTGGGGGTGAAGGGCGACGCCCGCGCCTACGGCCACACGGTGGTGATCCGCGCCGTCACCAGCGAGGACGGCATGACCGCCGACTGGGCCCGGCTGCCCGACGACCTGCTGGAGCGCATCGCGTCGCGGCTCACCCGCGAGGTCCCCGCCGTCACCCGCGTCCTGTACGACGTCACCTCCAAACCCCCGGCGACGATTGAGTGGGAGTGACGGGCATCTGCGCGATCTACGCGATCGCGCGATCTACGCAATCGGAGGCCTGTTGAATTGCGCGATTGCGCCGATGGCGCAGATCGCGTAGATTACGCACATCGCCCTCACGGCCGGTGCCGCTTGCGCGCTCGCTCCCGGGCCAGGTAGGCAATGAGTCCAGACGCCTGTTTTTTGAAATCCTCTGTGCAGCGAAACAGGGAGTGGAAGGTGGATGCGTCAATATGGGCGAGGTCGAGGGACACGTACAGGTGGCTCTGCACTTCGGCTGCGGACGCCTTGGCCGTGAACAGGTACTGTAGGAACTCTCTGTCTGACCGGCGGGAGAATCCCTCGGCGACGTTGGCCATCGTCGAAAGCGCTGCCCGTCGGATTTGATCTCGCAGGCTGCGGTCCCAGCCCGCGGACGTGACCTCGTAGACAGCCCGCACAAGTCTCCGGGCCGCTTGCCATACGGGTAGGTCCTCAAACCGCTTGTAGGTCATGGCGCCTCTATTGTCTAGCGGGGCCTTCGCCCGGCGCCATGGCCGTCATGGGCCAATGGCCGTCAGCCGTCTCGCGGAATCGATGCTCAGGAATTGACGCTCACGCTCACATGCCTCGCCCCCCAACGGAGGTGTGGATCGCGCAGATTGCGCAGATCGCGTAGATCGCGTAGATTTGTCGTCGGTGGATCTCCTGGCTGACCTCAACGAACCGCAGCGGCGGGCCGTCCTGCACCCGGGCGGCCCCTTGTTGATCCTGGCCGGCGCCGGCAGCGGCAAAACCCGGGTCCTGGCCTACCGCCTGGCGTACCTGGTGCGCCACCAGGGCGTCCCGCCCTCCCGCATCCTGGCGGTGACGTTCACCAACAAGGCCGCCGGCGAGATGCGGGAGCGGGTGGACCGGCTGCTGGGCGCGGCGGTGGCCCGGGCGGCGTGGATCGGCACCTTCCACCACATCTGCAGCCGGATCCTGCGCCGCCACGGGGAGCGGGTGGGGGTGGCGCGGGACTTCCTCATCTACGACGAGGACGACCAGCGGGCGGTGGTGCGCCAGTGCCTGCGGGACCTGGGCCTGGACGAGCGGCGGTTCCCGCCCGGGGTGGTGCTGGCCCTGATCGACCGGGCCAAGAACGAGGCCCTGGACCACCTGGCGTTCGCCCGGCGGGCATCGGGGTGGTACGAGGAGACCGTGGCCCGCGTCTACCAGGCCTACCAGAAGGCCCTGGCCGAGCGCAACGCGCTGGACTTCGACGACCTGCTCCTGCAGACGCTGCGCCTGTTCGAGGAGGCGCCCGACGTCCTCCAGGAGTACCAGGAGCGCTTCCTCCACATCCTGGTGGACGAGTACCAGGACACCAACCACGCCCAGTACCTCCTCATCCGGACCCTGGCCGCCCGGCACCGCAACCTGTGCGTGGTGGGTGACGACGACCAGGCCATCTACCGCTGGCGGGGGGCCGACGTGCGCAACATCCTGGAGTTCGAGCGCGACTACCCCGACGCCACCGTCATCACCCTGGAACAGAACTACCGGTCCACCCAGGCCATCCTCCGGGTGGCGGGGGAGGTCATCGCGCGCAACCCCCACCGCCACCGCAAGGTCCTGTGGACGGCCAATCCCCCCGGAGACCCGGTGGTGCGCTACGAAGCCCGGGACGGCCACGACGAGGCGCGCTTTGTGGCCGACGAGATCCTGCGCCTGGTGCGGTCCGACGGCCTGCGCTACCGGGACGTGGCGGTCCTGTACCGGACCAACGCCCAGTCGCGCCTGTTCGAGGAGCAGTTCCTGCGCTCAGGCATCCCCTACACCATCGTGGGCGGGCTGCGCTTTTACGAGCGCAAGGAAATCCGCGACATCCTCGCCTACCTGCGGCTGGCCCTGACCCCTGCCGACGACGACAGCCTGCGGCGGGTCCTCAACGTGCCCCGCCGCGGCATCGGCGAGGTCAGCGTGCAGCGGCTGGAGGCCTACGCCCGCGCCCACGGGATCGCGCTGCTGGAGGCCATGGGCCGCCCCGACGCCCTGGAGGACCTGCCGCGGCCGGCCCGCGCCGCGGCCGCCGACTTCGCCGCCCTGATGGCCCGGCTGGCCGACCGGGCGCGCCGGGTCCCGCCTGCCGACCTGATCGAGATCGCCCTGGCCGAGACCGGCTACCAGGCCATGCTGGAGGCCGAGGGGACCGACGAGGCCCACAGCCGGCTGGAAAACCTCCGGGAGCTGGTCACCGTCGCCCGGGAGTTCCAGGAGGTGTCGGGGGAGGACAGCCTGGAGGCGTTCCTGCAGCACGTGGCCCTGATCACCGACGTGGACACCTGGACGCAGGAGGTCGACCGGGTCACCCTGATGACCCTGCACGCGGCCAAGGGGCTGGAGTTCACGGTGGTGTTCCTGGTGGGGCTGGAAGAGGGGCTGTTCCCCCACGCCCGGGCGCTGGAAGAGGAGGGCGGGCTGGAGGAAGAGCGGCGTCTGTGCTACGTGGGCATGACCCGGGCCCGCCGCCGTCTGTACCTCACCCATGCCCGCATGCGCGCCGCCTTCGGCAGCGCCCTGCCCGGGGTGCCGTCGCGCTTCCTGGACGAAATTCCCCCGGACCTGCTGGTCCCCCTCCAGGTGCCGCCGGCGCCGGCCGAGGTGGACCTCGACCGGGACGTGTCCGTCCCCTCGGTGGGGGACCGGGTGCGCCACGCCCACTTCGGCGAGGGGCGCGTCCTGGAGGTCGAGGGGGAGGGGGCCCGGGCGGTGATCACCGTGCAGTTCGCCCAGGGCGTCAAGCGGCTGGCGGTGGGTTACGCGCCGCTGGAGGTCCTGCCGAAGTAGGTGGTTGTCTGAGGGGATCCGCCGGCGCGGCGGCAGGCGCCCCCCGGGCAGGAGTCGCCCCCGGCGTCCGCCAAAATCGGTGAATGATACTCCCGTGACCCGTGTGCGGTAGCCATGTCCGGGGAGCCCGGCACAGTGGCGATCGGGCCCCGGAGCGAGGAGGGAGAGACATGGTCGTTCGGACGCGCAGGGATGCCGTCCCGTTCCTCCGGGCCCTCCCGGCCGCGCTGGCGGCCCTGGTCCTGGTGGCCACCCTGCCGGCCGGGACCGGCGCCCAGGCCCGGGTGGGGGCGTGGGTGGACGTGGTCCTGGCGGTGGAGGAGCCCAGCGACGCCTCGGCCATCACCCGGCTGGAGGCCAACGACATCCAGGCGTGGTTTTCCGGCACCTCCAACCCCGAGCAGCGGACGCGCCTGGAGCGTCTGCGGGGGCTGACGTCGGCGACCTCCTACGGCCTCTACCACGAACTGACCCTCAACCCGGTGGGCCCGGTCTTTCCCAACACCGACAGGCTCAACCCGTTCGCCGTGCCCCGGATCCGGGAGGCGCTGAACTGGCTCATTGACCGCCGGTACATCGCCAGCGAGATCATGGGCGGTCTGGGCTCGCCCCGGTATTTCCCCATCGCCACCGTCTTCCCCGACTACGCCCGCCTGGCCGACGTCGCCCGGCGGCTGGAGCTGGCGTACGCGCCCAACCCCGAGCGCGCCCGCGCCGTCATCACCGAGGAGATGCAGAAGCTGGGCGCCACGCTGGTGGGCGGCAAGTGGCAGTTCCGGGGAGCGCCGGTGACCCTGACCTTCCTGATCCGCACCGAGGACGAGCGCCGCCGGATCGGCGACTACATCGCCGGGCTGCTGGAGGGCCTGGGGTTCACCGTGGAGCGCCGCTACGGGACCTCCCGGGACCTGGCGCCCCTGTGGATCGGCGGGGACCCCGCCGAGGGACGCTGGCACCTGTACACCGGCGGGTGGATCACCACCCTCATCAGCCGGGACGAGGCCGACAACTTCGACTTCTTCTACACCAGGCGCGGCCTGACCGAGCCCCTGTGGCAGGCCTACAAGCCCGACCCCGAGTTCGACCGCATCGCCGAGGCGCTGGCCCAGCGCAAGTTCCGCTCGGTGGAGGAGCGCCGGCGGATGATGGCCACGGCGCTGGAGCTGGCCCTGAAGGACTCGGTGCGGGTGTGGCTGGTCACCCGGACCTCCATCTGGCCGCGGCGGGCGGAGGTGGAGCTGGTGGCCGACCTGTCGGCGGGGTACTCGGGGGCGCGGCTGTGGCCGTACACCCTCCGCTACCGGGACCGGGTCGGCGGGACGATGAAGATCGCCCTCCCCAGCATCCTCACCCAGCCCTGGAACCCGGTGGGCGGGTCCAACTGGATCTTCGACCAGGCGCTGATCCGCGCCACCCAGGACTGGGCCACCATCCCCGACCCCTACACCGGCCTGTTCCACCCCCAGCGGGTGGAGCGGGCGGAGGTGACCGTCCGCCAGGGCCTGCCGGTCACCAGGACGCTGGACTGGGTGACCCTGCGGTTCGCGCCGCGGATCCCCGTACCCCCCGACGCCTACATCGACTGGGATGCCCGGGCCCAGCGGTGGATCACGGTGGGCGAGAAGCACCCCCAGGGCCTGGCGGCCAACGTGAAGACGGTCGTGTACTTCGAACGGGACCTGTTCCGCAAGGTCCAGTGGCACGACGGCAGCCGCCTGTCCCTCGGCGACATCATGCTGGGGATGATCCTGGGCTTTGACCGGGCCAAGAAGGAGAGCGCCATCTTCGACGAGTCGGTGGTGCCCTCGTTTGAGTCGTTCCAGGAGACCTTCCGCGGGTTCCGCATCGTCTCGAAGGACCCGCTGGTGGCCGAGTACTACACCGACACCTGGCAGATCGACGCCGAGCTGGTCGCCTCCACTGCCGCCGAGGCTTTCATGCCCAACTACGGCTTCGGCCCCGGCGCCTGGCATGCGGTGGGCCTGGGGATCCGGGCCGAGGCGGCCGGCCAGGCCGCGTTCAGCCGGGACAAGTCCACCAAGCGGAAGGTGGAGCACCTCAACTACGTGGCCGGGCCCACGCTGGCGGTCCTGGACCGGCAGCTGGAAGCCGCCCGGGCCGAAAACTACATTCCCTACGCGCCCACCCTGGGGGCGGTGATCAGCCCGGAGGAGGCCCGGCAGCGGTACACCTTCCTGACCCACTGGCGCACCGGCCGCGGCCACTTCTGGGTGGGGATGGGGCCGTTCCAGATCCAGCGGGTGTCCCCGGTGGAGAAGATCGTGGAGCTGCGGCGGTTCCCGCGCTTCCCCGACCCCTCCACCAAGTGGCTGCGTTTTGGCGAGCCCAAGATCCCGGTGGTGTCCACCAGCGGTCCGCGCTCGGTGAAGGTGGGCACCGAGGCGGCGTTTGAGGTGCGCATCACCTTCCGGGACCAGCCCTACCCGGCGGCGGAGATCGACGAGGTCAAGTACCTGCTGTTCGACGCCCGGGGACAGCTGGCGGCCCAGGGGGCCGCCCAGCGGGCGGGGGACCTGTGGAGGGTGGTCCTGCCCGCCGCCACCACGGCCCGGTTGGCCCCGGGCTCCAACCGCCTGGAGGTGGTGGTGGTCTCCAAGGTGGTGAGCATCCCCGCCTTCAGCAGCCTGAGCTTCACCACCCTGCCGTGACCCGGCCGGGTCATGTAGGATAGAAAGCAGCGCGCAGGCGGAGGGGGCGCTGCCGGGCGCCCCCTCCCGCCTGCGCGGACCCCTATGGCCCAGGCCGTCGTTCCCGCGGTCCCCAGGACGAGGGCGGCCGGCACCCTGGCGCGGGTGGCCACCTATGCGGGCACCCGCCTGCTGGCCCTGTTCCTGACGGTGGTGGCCGGCGTCTACCTGACGATCCTGGTGGCCAACATGGGCGGGTACGTGGACCGGATCAAGCGCGCCGAGATCCGCGAGCAGGTCTCCCTGCAGGTGCTGCTGGACCCCCAGATGCGGATGCGGCCTCCGGAAGAACGCCAGCGGCTTGTCGAGCAGCTGGTGCGGCTGGAGGAGCAGCGGCTGGGGCTGGACCGGCCGTTCCTGGTGCGCAGCGTGACCTTCCTGCGGGAGGCGCTGCTGCTGCGGCTGGGGTTCGCCGAGCACACCACCAGCGACACCGGCTCGCGCCTGGTCCGCAACATCATCCTGGACCGGCTGCCGCCGACCCTGCTGCTGTTCGTCACGGCCCAGGTCCTCCTGTTCGTCACGTCGGTCGTGGCGGCGCTGTCGCTGTCCCGCCGGTACGGCAGCCGGGCGGACCGGCTGATCATCGCCCTGGCGCCCACCTCGGCGGCCCCGGCGTGGTTTTACGGCATCTTCCTCATCCTCATCTTCGCCGCCCTGCTGCGGGTGCTGCCGTTCGGCGGCATGGTGGACGCCCCGCCACCCGAGCACCCGGTGCGCTACGCGCTCAGCGTGCTCAAGCACATGATCCTTCCCACCGCCGCCCTGTGGGCCAGCACCATCTTTCTGGCGGTGTACTCGTGGCGGACGTTCTTCCTCATCTTCAGCAGCGAAGACTACGTGGAGATGGCCCAGGCCAAGGGGCTGCCGCCCGCGATGATCGAGCGCCGGTACATCCTGCGCCCCACTCTGCCCACCATCATCACCAGCTTCGCCCTGGGCCTGATCGGCGCGTGGACCGGCGCCATCGTCCTGGAGACGGTGTTCACCTGGCCGGGGCTGGGCCGGGCCCTGTACCAGGCCATCGGGGCGTTTGACACCCCGGTCATCGTGGGGGTCACCATCATCTACGCCTACCTGCTGGCCCTGACCGTCTTTGTCCTGGACATCGTCTACGCGGTGGTGGACCCCCGGGTGAAGGTGGGCGGGGAGGAGCGGCGGTGAGGGACGCTCTGGCCGAGATCCGCCGCATCCCCGCGGCGGTGGCCGGCCTGGCCATCATCGGGCTGCTGGTGCTGCTGTCGGTGTACGCGGCGGTCCGGCTGCCTCTGCCCGAGGCGGTCCGCCTGTGGCAGGGCGGGGAGGACCTGTGGCTGGACGTCCCCCGCAACGCCTGGCCGGCGTGGACCAACTGGATTCCCGGGACGCGCCGGCGGGCGGCCACCATCGTGGTGGACAGCCGCCGGGCGTTGCGCCGCCAGGACGACCTGGGCGGCGGCGTCCGCCAAATGACCGCCGATCTGGCCTTCGCGTATCCCTACCAGACCCCGCCGCCGGAGCTGTCGGCATTCCTGGAGGCGGAGTTCAGCGAGCGCGCTCCCCACGTGGCCCTGGCCTGGCGGTTCCCCGACGGCCGGCAGATCCCCCTGGCGGAGCTCACCGTGGACCGCCGGCGGTACGCCTACCGCATGTCGGCCACCCCGGACCTGCGCCAGCAGCTGGGCGGTCCCCCGGAGGCGGTGCTCTTTGCCGACCCCGCCCGCCCGGGCCAGGCCCGGCCCGGGCGCTACGCGTTGGAGGTCAGCGCCTTCCTGTTCGAGCCGGAGGCGCGGCTGGACGCGCGGCTGGTGGTCTACGGGGAGGTCTACGGGATCGCCGGCACCGACCACCAGCGCCGCGACCTGACGGTGGCGCTGCTGTGGGGCACACCCGTCGCCCTGGCGTTCGGGCTGCTGGCGGCGGTGGGGTCCACGGTCAGCACCCTCATCATCGCCGCCGTCGGCGTGTGGTACGGGGGGTGGGTGGACGGGCTGATCCAGCGGATCACCGAGGTGAACCTGATCCTGCCGGTGCTGCCCATCCTCATCATGATCGGGACCCTGTACTCCCGCAGCATCTGGGCCATCCTGGGCGCGGTGATCCTGCTGGGGGTGTTCGGAGCGGGGATCAAGACCTACCGGGCCCTGTTCCTGCAGGTGAAGGAGACTCCCTACATTGAGGCCGCCCGCGCCTACGGGGTCCGGGGCCTGCGCATGGTGTTCACCTACATGATCCCCCGGGCCATCCCCGTGCTGATCCCCCAGTTCGTCACCCTGATTCCCGCGTTCGTCTTCCTGGAGGCGACCCTGGCGGTGCTGGGCCTGGGCGACCCGGTCCTGCCCACCTGGGGCAAGGTCCTGGAGGACGCCTACCGCCAGGGAGCCCTGTACACGGGCCACTACTACTGGGTCCTGCAGCCGGCGGCGCTGCTCATGCTCAGCGGCCTGGCGTTCACCATGCTGGGCTACGCCCTGGACCGCATCTTCAACCCGCGCCTGCGGGAGATGTGACCGTGGACGAGCGCAGACCTCCGACCGCCCCGTCCGTCCCGTCGCTGCTGCGCACCGAGGACCTGCGGCTGTACTTCCGCACCCACCGGGGGCCGGTGCAGGCGGTGGACGGAGTGGACCTGGTGGTCCGGCGGGGCCGCAGCCTGGTCATCGTGGGAGAGAGCGGGTGCGGCAAGTCCTCGCTGGTGCGGGCCATCCTGCGCCTGCTGCCCCGCAACGTCCACACCTATGCGGGGCGGGTGTGGCTGGACGGTCAGGACATCATGGCGCTGCCCGAGGACCAGTTCCGCCGGGAGATCCGGTGGGTCCGGATCGCCCTGGTCCCCCAGGCGGCCATGAACGCCCTCAACCCCGTCCTGCCGGTGGGAGACCAGGTGGCCGAGCCCCTGCTGGTGCACGGCCGGGCGAAGACGGCCGCCGACGCCCGCCGGGCGGTCCTGGACGTCTTCCGGCAGGTGGGGGTGCCGCTGGACTTCGTGGAGCGGTATCCCTTCGAGCTCAGCGGGGGCATGCGCCAGCGGGTGGCCCTGGCCATGGCCCTGATCATGGTGCCCGACCTGATCATCCTGGACGAGCCCACCTCGGCGCTGGACGTGCTGACCCAGGCGGCGGTGCTGAACGTGCTGAAGGCCGTCAAGAAGGAGATGGGCGTGACCTTCCTGCTGGTGACCCACGACATCGCCACCAGCAGCGAGCTGGCCGACGACGCCGCGGTCATGTACGCCGGCCAGGTGGTGGAGGTCAGCACCGCGGGCCAGTTCTACCGGGAGCCGCTGCACCCCTACAGCCGGGCGTTGATGACCAGCGTCCCCGCCCTGCGGGAGGAGAAGGCCCTGGCGGCCATTCCCGGCCGACCCCCCAGCCTGGTCCGTCCGCCGGCCGGCTGCCGGTTCGCCGACCGCTGCCCGGCGCGGTTCGGCCGGTGCAGCGAGGAACCGCCGCTGCTGCAGGTGGACGGCCGGCAGGTCCGGTGCTGGCTGTATGCGTGAGGGGGCCATGTCCGACAACGTGCTGCTGTCGGTCCGGGATCTGCACACGTGGTTCGAGCTGCGCCGGTGGGGGTTTCTGCGCGCCGGGGTGGTGCGGGCGGTTGACGGGGTGAGCTTCGAGCTGCGCCGGGGCGAGGCGGTGGCCATCGTCGGCGAAAGCGGGTGCGGCAAGAGCACCCTGGCCCGCACCCTGCTGGGCCTGCACCCGCCCACCCGGGGCGAGATCGTCTTCGACGGCCGCGCCCTGGACGGCACCGCCCTGCGGTGGTACCGGGCGCGGGTGGGGTACGTCCAGCAGGACCCCTACGGGGCGCTGCCGCCGTTCATGACCGCCCGGCGGATTCTGGAAGAGCCGCTCCTGGTCAACGGCGTGGCGTCCGCCCGCGAGCGCCTGGAGCGGGTGCGGACGGTCCTGGAGGACGTGGGGCTCACCCCCGTGGACGACTTTCTCCCCCGCTACCCCCACATGCTCAGCGGCGGGCAGCAGCAGCGGCTGGTGGTGGCGCGGGCGCTGATCCTGCGGCCGGACCTGCTCGTCGCCGACGAGCCCGTCTCCATGCTGGACGCCTCGGTGCGGGTGGAGATCCTGCAGCTGCTGCGGGCCCTGCAGGCCCGCTACCGGCTGGGGGTGATCTACATCACCCACGACCTGTCCACGGTGCGGTACTTCTGCGAGAGGGTGCTGGTCATGTACGCGGGCCGGATCGTGGAGGACGCCCCGGTGGACCGGCTCATCCGGTCGCCCCGGCATCCCTATACCCAGGCCCTGCTGGCGGCCATCCCCGACCCCGACCCGGACAACGCCGCCCGGTTCCGGGACGTGCCGCCGGGGGAGCCTCCCAGCCTGCTGGCTCCTCCCGCGGGCTGCCGGTTTCACCCCCGCTGCCCCCGCATCGTGCGGGGCGTGTGCGAGGTCCGCGACCCCGCCTTCTGGGAGCCCGACCCCGCCCACCGGGTCGCCTGCTGGCTGTACGCCCCCGCCGTGGCGCCGGTGCCTGCCGCTCCGGTGCCCGGCCGCCGGGATGGGGATCGGACGGGGTGAGGCTGGAGCGCCCACATCGCCTCGTGGCTGCGGGAGCCGCGCTGCTGGCGGTCGGCTGGGTGACGGTCTTCGCGATGGTCCTCCGCTGGATCCCCCCCTCCCTGGGACTTGGCCTGGCGGCCTACGGGGTCGCGGTGGCGGGACTGGCGGTGGGTATGGTGGGAGCCGCCGGGCTGCTCAGGCGCCGGCTGGGGCCGTAGCAGGTCCCGGGAGTGTGGACCGGGGTGGCCGGTCGGAGCGCCGGGGGAGAACTTCCGACAGGGGAACTGCGTTACCTTGGCGTAACAATAGTATGCTTCCGTGAGCAGGGAGGCGAAGGTGTCTGGCGAGCCGGCCGAGCGGTGGCCGGACCTGATGACGGTGGAACAGGTCGCGGCCTACCTCCAGGTGCACCGGATGACCGTGTACAGGTACATCCGGTCCGGGCGGCTGCCGGCGGCCAGGGTGGGCAGGGTCTACCGGGTACGCCGGGCGGACCTGGAGGCGTTCCTGGACAGGCACCGGGTGCCCGGGGCCTCTCCGGTGCCCCCGCGGCGGTCGGACGCCGCTGTCACACCGTCCGGGGATCCGGCCGGGGGACAGCCGCCCCGCCTGCCCGTCCGGGACCGGATGCTGTTCAGCCTCAACCCGCTGGAGTGGGTCCTGCACAGCCTGCACTAGGGCGCGGGAGGGGGTGCGTGGACGCGAGCGAGCACGCGACACTCGGGACGGACTGTCCCGAGACTCTGGACACGGAGGGGGAGTGAGATGCGCGCGCGATGGCAGCAGGCGGTCCTGTTGCTGGCGGCGGTAGCCATCACCCTGTGGCCGGCGGGGGCCGTGCAGGCCCAGCAGCCGGCGGCCGGGCGGGACACCGTCGTCATCGGTATCCAGCAGGAGCCCGACTTCCTCAACCCGCTGTTCGCGGAGATGGCGGCGGCGGTCTCCGTCATGGACACCATCTTCGTCAGCGACGTGGAGCGGGACAACACCTGGAAGCTGTTCGCCCAGGGCGTCCAGTACATCCCCAACCTCCGGGACGGCACCTGGAAGCTGGACGGCGACCGGATGACCCTCACCTGGAAGCTCAAGGCCCGCAACTGGCATGACGGGCGCCCCGTGACCTGCGCCGACTACGTCTTCGGCCACACGGTGGCCCGCAACGTGAACGTGCCGGTGGTGGTGCGGGACCTGACCAACCGCATCGCCAACGTCCTGTGCACCCGCGGCGCCGAGGGGCTGGACATCCAGGTGAACTGGAAAGAGCGCTACGCCTACGCCAACCTGACCATCACCGAGTACGGCGCCCTGCCCCGGCACGTGGTGGAGCGGTACTACCGGGAGAACCCCAGCAAGCTCAACGAGGCGCCGTACGGCAACGACCCCCGGATCACCGTCGGCGACGGCGCCTACCGGCTGGTGGAGTGGCGCAAGGGGGCGTCCCTGACGGTGGAGGCGGTGCCCAACCACCCCCTCTTCGGGACGCCGCGGATCCGGCGCATCATCTGGCGCTTCATCCCCGACACCAACGCCCTGGTGGCCAACATGCTGTCGGGGGCCATCGACGCCATCAGCACCATCGGGATCTCCTTCGACCAGGCGGTGCAGCTGGAGAAGCAGGCCGCCGGCCGGTTCCGGGTGTTCTTCGAGCCGGGCCTGATCTGGGAGCACATCGACTTCAACCTGGACAACCCGCTGCTGCAGGACGTGCGGGTGCGCCGGGCCATCGCCCACGGCATCAACCGGGAGGCCATCTCCCAGCAGCTGTTTGAGGGCAAGCAGCCCGTCTCCCACACCTACCTGCCGCCGCGGCACCCCGGCTACACCGACAACGTGCAGAAGTACCCCTACGACCCGGCGCGGGCCCGGGCGCTGCTCCAGGAGGCCGGCTTCACCCCCGGCCCCGACGGGATCATGCGCAACGCCGCCGGCCAGCGCCTGTCCTTGGAGATCAACACCACCGCCGGCAACCGGGTGCGGGAGCAGGTGGAGCAGATCATCCAGCAGAACCTGCGGGAGGTCGGCATCGAGATCACCATCCAGAACTTCCCGGCCCGGGTCCTGTTCGGCGAGATCACCAACCAGCGCAAGTTCAAGGCCCTGGCCATGTACGCGTGGGTGATGTCGCCCACCTCCGACTGCGACCAGCTGTACACCTCCGACGGCATCCCCACCGAGGCCAACGGGTGGGCCGGGCAGAACTACCCGGGCTACAAGAACCCCGAGATGGACCGGGTGTGCAAGGCCGCCAGCCGCGAGGTGGACGAGGCGGCCCGGAACCGGCTGCTGCAGCAGAGCGCCCAGATCTTCGCCCGGGACCTGCCGGCCCTGCCGCTGTACGTCCGGGCGTCGGTCGCCGCCGCCAAGGTGGGGCTGCAGGGCTTCACCGCCGTGCAGCTGAGCGGCACCTACGAGACGTGGAACGCCCACCGGTGGTTCTGGCAGTGACCTGAGGGGTGCCGGGGCGGGGGATTCGATCTCCCGCCCCGGCCCCGTGATCCTCCGTGCAGCGGTACATCCTCCGGCGCATCCTCCAGATGGTCCCCATCGCCCTGGGGATCTCCGTGCTGCTGTTCACCCTGCTGACCCTGGCGCCGGGGGATCCGGTGGACCTGCTGATCGCCTCCGACCCCCGGGTCCGGCCCGAGGACGTGGCGCGCCTGAAGCGCCTGTACGGCCTGGACCAGCCCATCCACGTGCGCTACCTGAAGTGGCTGGGCCGCACCCTGCAGGGCGATCTGGGCTTCTCCCGGACCTACAAGCAGCCGGTGACCGACCTGCTGCGGGACCGGATCGCCAACAGCCTGTGGCTGACGGTGACGGCGTTCGTGCTGGCGGTGACCGTGGCGGTGCCGGTGGGCATCTACTCCGCCCTGCACCAGTACTCCCTCTTGGACTACGTGGCGACCACGTTCACGTTCTTCGGGGTCAGCATCCCGGTGTTCTGGTTCGGGATCATGGCCATCTACGTGTTCGCCGTCTGGCACCCCTGGACGGCCATCCCGGGGCTGGGCTGGCTGGTGCTGCCGCCCGGCGGCATCAGCACCCCGGGCGTGCCGCCGGGGCTGCCGTTCATCCTGGACCGCCTGCGCTACATGATCCTCCCGTCCATCGTGCTGGCGCTGCTGTCCATGGCCACCTACACCCGCTACACCCGGTCCAGCATGCTGGAGGTCATCCGCCAGGACTACGTGCGGACGGCCCGGGCCAAGGGACTGGCGGAGCCGGTGGTGATCAACAAGCACGCCCTGCGCAACGCCCTGATCCCTCTGGTCACCATCATCGCCCTGTCCATCGCCAACCTCTTCGCCGGCGCCCCCATCACCGAGACCGTGTTCGCCTGGCCCGGGGTGGGGCGGCTGCTGGTGGAGTCGGTCCTCAACGGCGATTACGTGGCTGCCCAGGCCGTGCTCATGTTCCTGGCGGTCCTGGTCCTCGTGTTCAACCTGCTGGCCGACGTGGCGTATGCGGTGCTCGACCCGAGGATCCGGTATGACTGACCGGGGGTGGGCGCTCGGGGTCCGGCAGCCGTCCCTGCCGTCCCGGCCTCCCCACCCTCGCGCCCCGGCGGGACGGGGGTAGAGGCATGGCCCGCCCCGCGGTCACCCTTGCGCCCGCGGCCGCCGCGGCTGAGGCCGCCCGCGCCGGCGAAGGCTACTGGCAGATCGCCTGGCGGCGACTGCGCCGCCACCGGCTGGCCATGGGGGGGCTGGCGGTCATCGCTCTGCTGATCCTGGCGGCCGTCTTCGCCCCGTGGATCGCGCCGTACCGGTTCGAGCAGATCGACCTCACCAACAGGTTCGCCCCCCCGTTTGTCGGCCGGCACTGGTTGGGCACCGACGACCTGGGCCACGACGTCTTCACCCGGCTGCTGTACGCCGGGCGGGTGTCGCTGGTGGTGGGGTTCGCGGCGGCTTTCTCGGCGGTGGCGCTGGGCACCCTGGTGGGGGTGGTGGCCGGCTACTACGGCGGCCTGCTGGACAACGTCCTGATGCGCCTGACCGACATCGTGCTCACCCTCCCCGTCTTCGGCGTCCTGCTGCTGCTGGGGCGCTACTTTGGCGGAGGCATCCTGCCCATCGTGGTCATCATCGGCCTGTTCGGGTGGACGGTGGCGGCGCGGCTGGTGCGGGGGGAAATCCTGCGTCTGAAGACCCAGGACTTCGCCGACGCCGCCCGGGCCCTGGGCGCCAGCGAGACCCGCATCATCTTCCGCCACCTGCTGCCCAACGCCATGGCGCCCATCATCGTGGCCGCCACCCTGGATGTGGGGGGCGCCATCCTGACCGAGGCCGCCCTCTCCTACTTCGGGGTGGGCATCCAGCCGCCCATCCCCTCCTGGGGCAACATGCTGCAGAACGCCCAGAGCTACCTGTGGACCGACCCCTGGCTGGCCTTCTGGCCCGGCCTGATGATCTTCCTCACGGTCCTGTGCTTCAACTTCTTCGGCGACGGCCTGCGCGACGCCCTCGACCCCCGGCTGAAGATCTGACGGGCGGCGCCCGGGACCACAGGCCGGGGGAGCGCAGGAGGACGGCGGCCGCGGCGTTCCCGAACCCCGTGAGTGAGGCATGATCTCCTACCTCATCCGGCGCCTCGTCCAGAGCCTGGTGGTCCTGGCGGGCCTGTCGGTGGTGTTCTTCGCCCTCCTGGCGGCGACGCCGGGAGACCCGCTGGAGGTCCTGGCCTCCCAGCGGCCGGACCTGCTGCCCGAGGACGTGGCCCGGTTGCGCGCCCAGTACGGGTTGGACGATCCTCTGCCGGTGCGCTACCTGAAGTGGCTGCGCAGCGTGGTGAGGGGCGACCTGGGATACTCGCGGACCTACAGCGAGCCGGTGGCGACCCTGGTGGCCCGCCGCCTGGGGGCCACCATGCAGCTGGCCGGGGCGGCGTTCGCCCTGGGGGTGCTGGGGGGCGTGGTGCTGGGGATTCTGGCCGCCGCCCGGCCGCGCTCGGCGTGGGACTACGCCGCCACCGGCCTGTCGGTGGCGGGCCTCTCCGTTCCCGTGTTCTGGCTGGGGATCGTGGCCATCCTGGCGTTCGCGGTGTGGCTGCGCTGGCTGCCGGCCGGGGGGATGATGACCCCGGGGGTCGAGGCGGGCCTGCCGGCGCTGGCGGACCGGGCGCGGCACCTGGTCCTGCCCACGGTCGTCCTGGCCGCCGGCGGGATGGCGGCGTGGGCGCGCTACACCCGCGCCGGGGTGCTGGAGGCTCTGGGGCAGGACTACATCCGCACCGCCCGGGCCAAGGGGGTGGCAGACGGCGCGGTGATGCGCCGCCACGCCCTGCGCAATGCGCTGCTGCCGCTGGTGACCCTGGCGGCGCTGGCCGTGCCGCGTCTGCTGGACGGGGCGGTGGTGGCCGAGACGGTCTTCAGCTGGCCGGGGATGGGACTGCTGCTGTACCAGGCGGTGCTGGGCCACGACTACCCGGTGGCCATGGCGGTCCTGATGCTGCTGGCGGCGGTCACGGTCCTCGCCAACCTGGCCGCCGACGTGGCCTACGCCGCGGTGGACCCGCGAATCCGGTACGGATGAGCGCCGATGATGGTGGAGCGCGGGACCGTGGGCACGGTGGAGTGGAAGAACGGGGAGGCGTCCCCGCGCACCCGAGGGCCGCAGGTCTTCCGTCCCGGGCACGTCCGGTCTCCCGCTCCCGTGGTGCGCCAGGTGGGTGTGACGCCTCCGTGGCGGCTCGCGCTGCGCCGCCTGCGCCGCCACCGCCTGGCGGTGACGGGGGCTGTGGTGGCGGGAGCGCTGACGGCGCTGGCCCTGCTGGCCCCCTGGGTGGCGCCGGCCCCTCCCGACCGGTCCCGGCTGCCCGAGCGGTGGATGCCGCCGGGCCCGGGGCATCCGCTGGGAACGGACGAGCTGGGCCGGGACGTCCTGTCCCGGCTGCTGTACGCCGGCCGGATCTCCCTCGCTGTCGGCTATGGGGTGGCGCTGCTCGTTGCGGCGGCGGGCACGGCCGTGGGGGCGCTGGCGGCCTTCCACGGGGGGGCGGTGGACGCGGTCCTGATGCGGGCCGTGGACGTCCTTCTGGCCATCCCGACCCTCCCCCTGTACCTGATCCTGGCGGCTCTCCTGCCCGGAGGCGGGCCCGGCCAGGTCGTCCTGATCCTGGCCGCGTTCGGCTGGCCCCCGGTGGCCCGCCTGGTGCGGGCGCAGGTCCTGACCGTGCGGGAGGAGACGTTTGTGGAAGCGGCGCGGGCGTCGGGCGCCTCGGATGGGCGGGTGCTGATGCGCCACGTCCTGCCCCACGCCGCCGGGCCCGTGGCGGTGGCGGCGACCCTGGCGGCCGCCCACGCCATCCTCAGCGAGTCGGCCCTCAGCTACCTGGGCCTGGGGATCGCTCCGCCGACCGCGTCGTGGGGCAACATGCTGCAGCGGGCCCAGGACGCCCTGTGGACCGCCCCCTGGCTGGCGGTGGCGCCCGGGTGCGCCATCGCCCTGGCGGTGCTGGGTCTGAACCTGCTGGGAGACGGGCTGCGGGATGCCCTGGACCCGCGGTGGCACCGGTAGGCCGTTGGGGGTTGAAGGTTCACAGTCAAGGCGGGGCGTTAGGAACGTGAAGCGTTGAAACGTTGGAGCGCGGGAGCGTTGATGGCGAGGAGTGGAGGTGGGACAGGGTGAGGAAGGTGGCCTGCGGGTGCGGGGTCCTGGTGCTGGGGATCTCGGCCGTCCTCGGGGGGGCAGCCGCCGCGCCGGCGCGCGACACGGTGGTCATCGGCATGGGCCAGGAGCCGGACGTGCTGGGGGAGTTTTCCATCATGTCCGCCTCGGCGGTGGTGGGCAACGTCCTGTGGGCCGCCGTGGCGCCTTTTACCGACCGGTGGGTCCGGATGCCGGTGCTGGTGGAGAAGCTGCCCCGGGTGGGGGACGGCGACTGGGAGGTCCTGCCGGGCGGCCGGATGCGGGTGACCTGGCGGCTGCGCCGCGGCTTCACCTGGCACGACGGCCGCCCCGTGACGGCCCTGGATTTCCGGTTCACCTACGGGATGCTGCGCCACCCCCGCACGCCGCAGGTCAGCCGGTTCATCCTGCGCAAGGTGGACAACGTCCTGGTCCCCACCCCGGCCGACCCGTACACCCTGGTGGTCACGTGGAACGAGCCGTGGCCGTTTGCCGGCTCGTCGCCCTTCGGCACCGACGTGGTCTACCCGCGCCACCTGCTGGAGGCGGCCTACCTGAAGGACCCCGCGGCCCTGCGGGCGCACCCGTACTGGCGGGCGCCGGTGGGTAACGGGCCCTACCGGTTCGTGGAGTGGGTGCCCGGCAGCCACATCACGGTGGAGGCCTCCGACCGCTGGCCCCTCGGCCGCCCGCGGATCCGCCGCCTGGTGTTCCGGTTCATCCTGGACAGCAGCGTCCTGCTGGCCAACGTCCTGGCCGGCCAGGTGGACGCCGTCGAGATCGGCAACCTCAGCCTGGAGCAGATGGCCGAGGTCGAGCGCCGGGCGCCCTGGATGGCGGCCCACTACACCGAGTCCCTGCGGTGGGAGCGCATTGACTTCAACCTGGACGACGAGTGGCTGCGCGACCGGCGGGTCCGCCAGGCGCTGGCCTACGCCGTCGACCGGGAGGGGATCGCCGCCGCCCTGTTCGGGGGCCGCCAGCCGGTGGCCCACTCCTGGCTGCCGCCCCGCCACCCGGCCCACAACCCCCGGGTCCGCCGCTACCCCTACGACCCCGCGCGCGCCCGGGCCCTGCTGGCCGAGGCGGGGTTCACCCCCGGGCCGGACGGCGTCCTGCGGGACGGCCAGGGGCGGCGGCTGGAACTGGTGTTCATGACCACCGCCGGCCACGCCGCCCGCGAGCAGGTCCAGCAGCTGATCCGGGAGCAGCTGCGGGCGGTGGGGGTGGAGGTGCGGATCGACAACCGGCCGTCGTCGGTCTTCCTGGGTACCATCGTCCCCCGCCGGCAGTTCCCCCATCTGGCCATGTACACCAGCGTCTTTTCGCCCGAGTCCACCGCCTTCGACCGGTTCCACAGCAGCCAGATCCCCTCGGCGGCCAACAACTGGGAGGGCAACAACCGGACCGGCTGGCGCAACCCCGACAGCGACCGGCTGATGGAACAGCTGGTCGCCGAGCTGGACCCCGACCGCCGGACCGCCCTGCTGCGGCGGCACCAGGAGGTGTTTGCCGAGGACCTGCCGTCCCTGCCCCTGTACTTCGGCCTGTCGCTGACCGCGGCCCGGCGGGAGATCCGGGGGATCCGCCCCACGGGGCTGGTGGGCTCCTTCCTGCCCTGGAACGCCTGGGAGTGGGCGTGGGCCGACCGTTGAGGGGAGGGAGAGGGGGCGCGCTGGCGAAAAAGGATGCGTCCGGGGTCTGGCGACCGGATCGGCTGGGGGTCGGCGGTCCGGCACCCCCGGTCAACATTTCACCGGTGCAACGATCCACAGAAGGAAGAGGGAAGAAGGACGAGGGAAGAAGGAAAGGAACGCGCTCGGGTGCGTCAGCGATGCGGTGAGCGCGGGGAGGACCGGATGGCGGATGTCCTGCTGTCGGTGCGCAACCTGAAGACCTACTTCTACACCGACGAAGGTGTGGTCAAGGCGGTGGACGGTCTCTCCTACGACCTGCGCAAGGGGGAGACCCTGGGGATCGTGGGCGAGTCGGGGTGCGGCAAGAGCGTGCACGCCCTTTCCATCATGCGCCTGATTCCCCAGCCGCCCGGCAAGATCGTGGAGGGCCAGGTCCTGTTCGAGGGCCGGGACCTGCTGCGCCTGTCCGAAGAGGAGATGCGGCGCATCCGCGGCAACCGGATCGCCATGATCTTCCAGGAGCCCATGACGTCCCTCAACCCGGTCCTGACCATCGGCGAGCAGATCGCCGAGGCGGTGATGCTGCACCAGGGCCTGTCCAAGAAGGACGCCTGGGATCGGGCGGTGGAGATGCTGGAGAAGGTGCGCATCCCCCTGGCCCGGGAGCGGGTGCGGGACTATCCTCACCAGTTCAGCGGCGGGATGCGCCAGCGGGTCATGATCGCCATGGCGCTGTCCTGCAATCCCAGCATCCTCATCGCCGACGAGCCCACCACGGCCCTGGACGTGACCATCCAGGCCCAGATCCTGGACCTGATCCGCGAGCTGCAGCAGGAGTTCCACATGTCGGTGATCCTGATCACCCACAACCTGGGCGTGGTCGCCGAGATGTGCGACGACGTGGTGGTGATGTACGCCGGGCGGCCGGTGGAGCGGGCGCCGGTGGAGGAGATCTTCAACAACCCCCAGCACCCGTACACCTGGGGGCTGCTGCACTCCATCCCCAAGCTCTACGAGCGCAAGGAGCGGCTGATCCCCATCGAGGGCCAGCCGCCCAGCCTGATCGACCTGCCGCCGGGATGCGCGTTCGCTCCCCGGTGCCCGTTCGCCATGGAGATCTGCGTGAAGGCCGATCCCCCCGAGTACCCGGTGGGGCCGGACCACACGTCCCGGTGCTACCTGCACAGCGAGCACGCCACCGAGGAGGAGAAGAAGGCGGCGGCCGCCGCGGGCCTGGCCGCCTCCCGCTACCGGTGACGGGGCGGGCCGGGCGTTCCCATGGGTGTGACATTTCCCTGTATGATAGAGAAGAGGCGCGAGCCGGCGCCGCCATCGGGGAGGGACGCGTGAGCACCACGGGCAACGACGTCATCCTGGACGTCCGCAATCTGGTCAAGCACTTTCCCGTCACCAAGGGGTTCATCTTCCAGCGGCAGGTGGGAGCCGTCAAAGCGGTCGACGGGGTGTCGTTCACCATCCGCCGGGGGGAAACCCTGGGCCTGGTGGGGGAGTCGGGCTGCGGCAAGACCACGCTGGGGCGGGTCATCCTGCGCCTGATGGAGCCGACCAGCGGCGAGGCGTACTTCGAGGGCCGCAACATCTTCACCCTCAGCAAGGAAGAACTGCGCCGGATGCGGCGCAACATGCAGATCATCTTCCAGGACCCCTACTCGTCCCTGAACCCCCGCATGACGGTGGGGGACATCGTCGGGGAGCCCCTGGAGATCCACAACCTGGCCCGGGGCAAGGAGAAGGTCCGCCGGGTCCAGGAGCTGCTGGAGGTGGTGGGGCTGTCGCCCTACCACATGAACCGCTACCCCCACGAGTTCAGCGGCGGCCAGCGGCAGCGCATCGGCATCGCCCGGGCCCTGGCGGTCAACCCCAAGCTGATCATCTGCGACGAGCCCGTCTCGGCCCTGGACGTGAGCATTCAGGCCCAGGTCCTCAACCTGCTGGAGGAACTGCAGAAGGAGTTCGGGCTGACCTACCTGTTCATCGCCCACGACCTGTCGGTGGTCAAGCACATCAGCGACCGCATCGCCGTCATGTACCTGGGCAAGATCGTGGAAATCGCCGACGCCGACGAACTGTTCAGCAACCCCCAGCACCCGTACACCGAGGCGCTGCTGTCGGCCGTGCCCATTCCGCATCCGGGCCTGCGGCGGGAGCGGGTCATCCTGCCCGGCGACGTCCCCAGCCCGGTGAACCCCCCGTCGGGCTGCCGCTTCCATACCCGCTGCCTGTACGCCCGGGAGAGCTGCCGGGTCAACGAGCAGCACCTGGTGGACGTCACCGGCACCGGACACTATGTGGCCTGCGAGGTGCAGCCGTTCCGCCACCAGCGCAGCAAGGCGGCGGTGCTGAAGCAGCCGGCATCCTGAGGCGGGGGGAGAGGGGGTGGTGGCCGGAGGAGCGGACGAGGGCGCACCACGCGGGGCGACGGCAGATCACAATGCCACGGGACAGACGAAGGAGGCCGGAAGCATGAGCGGAACGCGACGGTGGCTGCTGTACCTGATCCTGCTCCTGGCGCTGGCCCTGGTGGGCGTGCCCGGGGTCGCCCAGGGCCAGGCGGTCAAGAACCCCGACACGCTCATCTACGCCCACGCCGGCGACCACGACTCCCTGGACCCGGCGTGGCAGTACGACACCCTCAGCAGCGGGACGACCCTGTGGAACGTCTACGAGACCCTGATCTTCTTCCGGGGGATCTCGGTGGGCGACTACGTGCCGCTGCTGGCCAAGCAGGTGCCCAGCCTGCAGAACGGGTTGATCTCGGCCGACGCCCGCACCTTTACCTTCCCCATCGACGAGCGGGCGCGGTTCAGCGACGGGACGCCCGTGACCGCCGAGGACGTGAAGTACTCCCTGATGCGCTTCATGCTCATGGACCGGGATGGGGGGCCGTCGTGGATCCTGCTGTCCACCATCATCGGGGAGGACACCACCCGGGACAAGGACGGCAACCTCAAGCCCGACATCTACGACAAGGTCAACCGGGCCATCCAGGTGCGGGGCAACAACGTGGTCATCACCCTGCACCGGCCCTATGCGCCCTTCCTGAACATCATGGCCAGCTGGTCCATGGTGATCAGCAAGCGGGCGGCCATCGCCAAGGGCGACTGGGACGGCACCAAGGCCACGGTGGCCCAGCTGAACAACCCCAAGACCAACTCGGACACCAAGTTGTTTGACGGCGCCATCGGCTCCGGGCCGTTCGTCATCGAGCGGTGGGACCGGCAGAACAAGACCGTGGTCCTGGTCCGCAACGACCGCTACTGGCGCGGCACCCCGCCGGCGCTGCGCCGGGTCATCTTCCGCACCGTGGAGGAGTTCGCCACCCGCCGGCTGATGCTGCAGCAGGGCGACGCGGACGTCATTGATGTGGGACGGGCCGAGCAGTCCCAGGTGGAGGGGCTGGCCGGCGTGCGGATCGTGGACGACCTGGCCACCTTCGTCACCCAGGCCCTGTTCATGAACCTGAAGATCAGCGCCGAGGGCAACCCCTACATCGGCAGCGGGAAGCTGGACGGCAACGGCATCCCGCCCGACTTCTTCAGCGACGTGCACGTGCGCCGGGCCATCGCCTACTCGTTCGACTACGCCACGTTCGCCCGGGACGCCTACCGGGGCAAGATCACCCTGGGCAACGGGCCCATCCCCCGGGGCATGTTCGGCTACAACCCGCGGGGCCAGTGGTACACCACCAACCGCGACCGGGCCATCGCCGAGTGGCGGGAGGCCTGGGGCGGCCGGGTGTGGGACCAGGGCTTCAAGATGACGGTCCTGTTCAACAGCGGCAACACGGCCCGCCGCATCGCCTCCCAGATCCTCAAGAGCAACCTGGAGGCCCTCAACCCCAAGTTCAAGGTGGAGACCCAGGGGCTGGCCTGGTCCACCTACCTGGCCCAGGAGAACGAGGGCAAGCTGCCCATCTACTTTTTGGGGTGGGCCGCCGACTACGCCGACCCGGACAACTTCGTCTACCCGTTCATGCACAGCAACGGCACCTTCACCGGCGCCCAGTCCTACAAGAACCCCGAGGTGGACCGGCTGATCGAGGAGGCCCAGCGCACCGCCAACCCGGAGCGCCGCCGGCAGATCTACTTCCGGCTGCAGGAGATCGCCTACAGCGACGTGCCGACCATCTACCTGGGCTACCCGACGGGCTTTACGGTGATGCGCACGTGGGTGCGGGGCTGGTACTGGAACCCGATCTTCTTCGTCCCCACCGGGTACCTGTACACCCTGAGCAAGGGGCAGTGACCGCCCCGGGGAGGGACGCCTGACGTTCCCGGCGGGGAGGCGGCGCACACCGCCTCCCCGCCCTGACTGCCCGCCGTGCTGACCTTCATCCTCCGCCGGCTGCTGCTGCTCCCCCTGGTGGTCCTGGGGACGACCATCCTCATCTTCGCCCTCACCCAGCTGCTCTCCCCGGCCATGCGGGCCAGCCTGTTCGTCCGCGATGCCAACCAGATGCGGGATCTGCCGGCCATCATCCGCAAGTACGGGCTGGACCGGCCCTTCTACGAGCAGTACTGGACGTGGCTGCGGGGGGTGCTGCGGGGGGACCTGGGCTACTCCTTCGTGGCCCGCCAGACGGTGGCCGAGGCCATCCGGGGCTACTTCCCCATGACGGTGGAACTGACGGTCCTGTCCTTCGGCCTGATCGTGGGGGTGGGCATCTGGCTGGGGACCCTGTCGGCGGTGCACAAGGACCGCTGGATCGACCACTTCTCCCGGGTCCTGTCCATCGCCGGCACCGGGCTGCCCACCTTTGTGTGGGGGCTGGCGCTGCTGCTGGTGTTCTACGGCATCCTGCCGTGGTTCCCGCCGGGCCGGCTGTCCCTGGAGGCCGACCTGTTCGTCCACTCGGACCAGTTCCGCCGCTACACGGGCATGATGACGGTGGACGCGCTGCTGAACCGCCAGTGGTGGATCTTCTGGGACGCCCTGCGCCACCTGGTCCTGCCGTCCCTCACCCTGGCCTACTTCATCGCGGCGGTCCTGGTCCGGGTGACCCGGTCGTCCATGCTGGAGACCCTGCGGCAGGACTACGTGCGCACTGCCCGGGCCAAGGGGCTGGACGAGCGCACGGTGATCCGCAAGCACGCCCGCCGCAACGCCCTGATTCCGGTGATCACCCTCAGCAGCCTGGTCCTGGTCGGGCTGCTGTCGGGGGCGGTCATCACCGAGACGATCTTCGACCTGCCCGGCATCGGGCGGTGGGGGGCCCAGGCGGCCGCCCAGCTGGACATCGCCGCGGTGACGGGGTTTGCGCTGTTCGTGGCGGTCCTCACCGTCCTGGGCAACATGGCCGCCGACATCCTGTACGCCCTGGTGGACCCGCGGATCCGCTACTGACCATGCCCGACGTGCGCGCCACCACCACCTCGACCCTCACCCTGCCGGCCCCGACCCGGATGGCGGCCTGGCGCAGCGGCACCCTGGACCTGCTGCGCCGGCTGCGGCGCAACCCCCTGTCGCTGGCGGGGGTGGGGCTGATCACCTTCTTCGTGCTGGTGGCCCTCCTGGCGCCCGTCCTGGCCCCGCCCCCTCCCGGCCACCGGGATCCGTACCAGATCCCCCACGAGTCGTTCGCCCCCGACCCGCGGCCGCCCCACCCGGGGCACCCCTTCGGCACCACCACCGAGCAGTTTGACCTGTACTACGGCATCGTGTGGGGCACCCGCACCGCCTTCCGGGTGTCCCTGACGGTCATCGGCATCTCGGTGGCCATCGGCCTGGTGGTGGGCGGGCTGGCCGGCTACCGCGGGGGGCGGGTGGACGAGGTGTTCATGCGGCTGACGGACATTTTCCTGGCCTTCCCGGGGCTGATTCTGGCCGTGGTGATCGTGGCCATCCTGGGCAAGGGGCTGGACAAGGTCCTCATCGCCCTCTCCCTGGTCTCCTGGCCCACCTACGCCCGGCTGCTGCGGGGCGAGATCCTGTCCATCCGCCAGCGCGACTTCGTGGAGGCGGCCCGGGCGCTGGGGGCCGGCGACCTGCGCATCTTCGTCCGGCACATCATCCCCAACACCATCTACCCGGTGGTGGTGTACGGGTCGCTGGACATGGCCAGCGTGGTGATCTCCGCCGCCGCCCTCTCCTTCCTGGGCCTGGGGGCCGAGGTGGGCTACGCCGACTGGGGCATGCTGATCAACCTGTCCCGGTCGTGGATCATCGGCAGCCCGGGACACGCCCTGGAGTACTGGTTCACCTTCGTCTTCCCGGGTGCGGCCATCTCCCTGTTCGTGCTGGGGTGGAACCTGCTCGGCGACGCGTTCCGGGACATCCTGGACCCGCGGCTGCGCGGGTCCCGGTAGCGGTGGGGTGGGGCCGGGCGCGGCGGGCCGCGGCGTCCGCCCTGGCCCTCGGGGCGGCGTCGGCCCTGGCCGCCGGCGCGGCCTGGCTGGCGGTGCCGGTCCCCGCCGTCTCCACGGGGGCGATCCTGGACCTGCTCCCCCGCGGGGCCAGCATCCACAGCGTGGTGCGCCTGGAGCTGGACGGCGGGGCTCCCCAGGAGGCGGCCGTGGTCGCCGCCATCCCCACCGCTCCCGGCAGCCGCACGGTGACCCACGTGGCCCTGCTGGTGGGATCCGGCCGCCTGCGCCGCCGCCCCGCGGTGCTGTACCGCGACCTCCTGCCGGCTCCGCTGCCCCTGTCGGCGGACGCCGTGGACCTGGGAGCCGGGCGGGAGGCGGCGGTCTTCAGCGGGCGGGGCGAGGACGGCGTCACCGCCTACCGGGTGGTCGGCGTGACCCGGGGGCGGGTGTCGGTGCTGCGCGAGGGCCGCACCCCGGACCGGCTGCGGGTGGACGGCCGGTGGATCATCGAATCCACGGACACCGCGTGGGCGTGGGACGGGCGCGCGTTCCGCCGGCGCCCGCCGCCGGCGGATGCGTCCGGGCCGTGGCCGGCCGTCAGCTGGCACTACGGCTTCCGCGGGGACGCGGTGGTGGCCGCCACGGACCGGGTGATCCTGCACCTCCGCCAGCCGCTGCGGGTGGTGGGAGGCCGCGGGGGAGTCTCGGCGCTGGTGGTGCCGGATTCCCGGTTGGACCTCGTCGAGCAGGGCTACCGGGCGCGGCGCCCGGGGACGTACACGATCCGGGTGCGCATGCCCCTGGCCCCCCGCTCGCAGGAGTTCGTGCTGACGGTGGAGGTGAGGTGAGGCTGCGCCCTCTCCCCAATCTCCCCACTCCCCCCGATCGGGCCGATTGAGGAGATCGGGTAGATTGAGGAGATCGGGTAGATTGAGTTCCTCCCCTCCTGTGTTAGGATGTTCCCCGGGTGAGTCCGCATGGCCATTGACCCCTCGGTGGTGGACCACGTGGCGCGGCTGGCGCGCCTGGAGCTGACCGCGGACGAACGGGCGCGCCTGGCCCGGCAGCTCAGCCACATCCTGGAGTACTTCGCCCGCCTGGACCGGCTGGACACCGAGGGCGTGGAGCCGACGTCCCACGTGGTGGAGATGAGCAACGTGTTCCGGGACGACGTCCCCGGCACGCCGCTGCCCCGGGAGGTCGTCCTGGCGTCGGCGCCGGAGCACGAGGACGGGTTCTTCAAGGTCCCCCCCATCCTGGAGTGGGAGCCGCAGCCCTGATCGACGCCCCCGCCACCGACCTGCTGAGAGATCTGCGCCGGGGCGAGATGGCCCCCAGCGAGCTGGTCCGGGCGTGCCTGGACCGGATCCAGCGCCTGGACGGCCTCCTGCACGCCTTCCTGCACGTCGACGCCGACGGCGCGCTGCGGGCGGCGCGGGAGTGGGACGATCGCTATGCCCGCGGCGAGGATCTCCCGCCCCTGGCCGGGCTGCCGGTGGCCGTCAAGGACATCATCTGCACCGCCGGGATGCCCACCACCGCCGGATCCCGGATCCTGGCGGGGTGGGTGCCGCCGTACGACGCCACCGTGATCGAGCGGCTGCGCAGAGCCGGCGCCATCGTCCTGGGCAAGACCAACCTGGACGAGTTCGCCATGGGCTCGTCCACCGAGAACTCGGCGTTCGGGCCGACCCGCAACCCCTGGGACCTGGAGCGGGTCCCCGGAGGCAGCAGCGGAGGGTCGGCGGCGGCCGTGGCCGCGGGGCTGGCGCCTCTGGCCCTGGGCACCGACACCGGCGGGTCGATCCGCCAGCCCGCCGGGCTGACCGGCACCGTGGGCCTCAAGCCCACCTACGGCCGGGTCTCCCGCTACGGCCTGGTGGCGTTCGCGTCGTCTCTGGACCAGATCGGTCCCATGACCCGCACCGTGGGCGATGCGGCCCTCCTTCTCCAGGTGATCGCCGGGTGGGATCCCCGCGACTCCACGTCGGTCCCCCGGGACGTTCCCGACTACCGGGCAGCCCTGGAAGGTGAGATCCGGGGCATCCGCCTGGGACTGGTCCGGGAGGCGTTCGGGGCGGGCATCCAGCCGGGGGTGCGGGACACTGTCCTGGCGGCGGCGGCGGTCCTGGAGGGCCTGGGGGCGGTGGTGGAGGAGGTCTCCCTGCCCACGCTGGACTACGCCCTGCCGACCTACTACCTTCTGGCCACCTCCGAGGCCAGCGCCAACCTGGCGCGCTACGACGGCGTGCAGTACGGCCTGCGGGTCCCGGGACCCGACCCCGACACCATGTACGCCCGCACCCGGCGGGAGGGGTTCGGGGCCGAGGTGAAGCGGCGGATCATGCTGGGCACCTACGCCCTGTCGGCGGGATACTACGAAGGGTTCTTCCTGAAGGCCCAGCGGGTGCGGACCCTGATCCGGCGGGACTTCGCCCGGGTGCTGGACGCCGTGGACCTGGTCCTGATGCCGGTGTCGCCGACGGTGGCGTTCCGCCTGGGCGAGCGGGTGGAGGATCCCCTGCAGATGTACCTGGCCGACGTCTACACGATCCCCGTGAATCTGGCGGGATTGCCGGGGATCTCGGTGCCCTGCGGGTTCGCGCGCCCCGACGCCGGGGGCGCCGAGCTGCCCGTGGGCCTGCAGCTGATCGGGCGGCCGTTTGACGAGGCCACGGTCCTGAAGGTGGCCCGGGCCTACGAGCAGGCCACCGACTGGCACCGGCGGCGGCCGCCCCTGGTGGAGACGCTGCGGGGAGGAGGGGCCTAGGCGGTGGCGCGGGGCGTGGCGGTGGGCTACGAGGTGGTCATCGGGCTGGAGATTCACGTCCAGATGCTGACCCGCACCAAGATGTTCTGTGCGTGCCCGGTGGCCTTCGGGGCGCCTCCCAACACCCTGACCTGCCCCGTGTGCCTGGGACTGCCGGGCTCGCTGCCGGTGATCAACCGCCGGGCAGTGGAGCTCGGGCTGCGAACGGCGGTGGCGCTGAACTGCACCGTCCACCCCGCCAGCCAGTTCCACCGCAAGAACTACTACTATCCCGACCTGCCCAAGAACTACCAGATCACCCAGTACCGCTACAAAGTCCACCCGCCCCTGGCCACCGACGGCGTCCTGGAGATCCCCACCCCCGACGGCCGGCGGGCCATCGGTATCCGGCGGGTCCACCTGGAGGAGGACACGGGGCGGCTGGTGCACGCCGTGCGGGACGGGCGCGTGACCCACAGCCTGGTGGACTACAACCGCAGCGGCGTGCCCCTGATGGAGATCGTCACCGAGCCCGACCTGCGCTCCCCCCAGGAGGCCCGGGTGTTTCTCAGCCGGTTGCGGGCGGTCCTGCAGGCCCTGGAGGTCAGCACCGGACGGATGGAGGAAGGCAGCCTGCGCTGCGACGCCAACGTGTCGCTGCGCCGCCCCGGGGACGCCCTGGGCACGCGCACCGAGGTCAAGAACATGAACTCCCTGCGGGCGGTGGAGCGGGCCCTGACCTACGAGGTGGACCGCCAGCGGGCGCTGCTGGAGCGGGGGGAGGCGGTGGAGCAGGAGACCCGGCACTGGGATGAGCGGCGGGAGGTCACCTTCGCCTCCCGGGCCAAGGAGGAGGCCCAGGACTACCGGTACTTCCCCGAACCCGACCTTGTCCCCATCGTGGTGGACGCCCGCTGGCTGGAGGAGATCCGGGCCACGCTGCCCGAGCTGCCCGACGCCCGGCGCCGGCGCTACGTGGAGACCTTCGGCCTGTCCGAGTACGACGCCGACCTGCTGACGTCGTCGGCCGCCCTGGCCCGGTTCTTCGAGGAGACGGTGCGGCTGTATCCTCAGCCCAAGGTGGTGTGCAACTGGCTGACGGGGGACGTGGCCGCCTTCTGCCACGCCGAGGGTGTGGAGCTGGACGAGCTGCCGGTGACGCCGGACCACCTCGCCGAGATGCTGTCCCTCATCGAGGCGGGGACCATCAGCGGCCGCATCGCCAAGGAGATCCTGCCCGACGTCCTGCGGGGCGCCCGCCCCCGGGCGGTGGTGGAGGAGCGCGGGCTGGTGCAGATCAGCGACGAGGCCGCCCTGGCGGCCGTGGTGGACCAGGTCCTGGCCGAGCACCCGGGGGCGGCATCCGAGTACCGCGCCGGCAAGGTCCAGGCGCTCACGTTCCTGGTGGGCCAGGTGATGCGCCGCACCCGCGGGCGGGCCAACCCCGAGCTGGTGAACCGGCTGCTGCGGGAGCGGCTGGGGGCATGAGGGAAGAGCGCGGCCACCCGGGAGCGCGGGACAGGCAGGGCGCGGCGATGCGGGAACGCGCGACGCGGCGCGACCGCGGAGCGCCCGCCGCGCCCGGGCGCATCCCTCCGGGGCGGGGGCGGCCTGCCCCCCGCCCGCGTGCTCCGGCGACCCTGCGGGTGGGCATGAAGGTCACCGTCGCCGTCCAGAGCGTGAACCTCGAGGGCGACGGGGTGGGGGCGGTGGGCGCCCGGCGGGTGGCCGTGCCCTTCGCCCTGCCCGGGGAAGAAGCCGTGGTGGAGATCACCCGCGCCGGGCGGCGGGCGGAGGGGACGATCGTGGCGCTGGTGCGCCGGTCGGCCGACAGCATCCCACCCCGCTGCCGGCACTTCGGCGCCTGTGGAGGCTGCCAGTGGCAGCACGCCGCGTACCCGGCCCAGCTGGCCTACAAGACGGCCCTGGTCAGGGAGGCGTTGCGCCCGGTCCTGGACGGCACGGGAGCCGTGGTCCGCGAGGCCGTGGGCGCCGATCCGTGGGCGTACCGCCAGCGGGTGCAGGCCGCCGTCGGCCTGCGCCGCGACCGGGTGGTGGCCGGCTACTACGCCCGCGCGGGGGAGTTGCGGGTGATCAACGTCCAGGAGTGCCCCATCCAGCCCGAGGTCAACGTCCGGCTGCTCCACGCCGTGCGCGACGCGGTGGCCGTTCTGGGGTGGCCGGTGTACGACCGGACCACCGGCGCGGGGCTGGTCCGCGGGGTGGTGGGACAGGTGGGGTTCCACACCGGCGAGGTCATGGTCATCCTGTGCGCCACCCGAGAGGTGCCCGACCGGATGGCGCTGGTGCGCGCCCTGGTGGGCCGCGTGCCCGGCCTGGTGTCCGTGCAGCTGTCGGTGCAGCCCGCGCGGACGCCCGAGATGCTGGGGTCGGTGCGGCTGCTGTGGGGCCGCCCCTACATCGAGGACGTGATCGCCGGCCTGCGCCTGCGCCTGTACGCCACCGCCGCCGTGCCTCCCAACCCGCGGGCGGTGCCCCTCTACCTGGAGGCCATCGGCCGGGCGGTCGCCGGCGCCGGGGTTGTGGTGGACGTCGCCTGCGAGGAGGGGCTGGTGCCGCTGGCGCTGTCCTCCCGGGCGTCCCGGGCGGTGGGGGTGGCCCCGGACCGCGACGCGATGCACCGGGCGTGGGAGAACGCCGACCTCAACGGCATCCGCAACTGCGTCTTCTACACGCGATCGCCCGCCGGCGTCCTGCGCAAGCTCCGGGAGCGGGGGGAGGCGGTGGATGCCGTGGTGGCCACGGCCCGCGGCGAGCCCACGGCGCCGGAGGTCTTCGCCGAGGCGGCCCGGGCCGGCGCCCGCCGCCTGGCCTGCGCCAGCCACTCGCTGACCCTGCTGGCCCGGGACGTGGCGGCGGCCCGGCAGTGCGGGTTCGTGCCGGTGGAGGTCCAGCCGGTGGACCTGCTGCCCCAGACCAGCCGCATCCACGCCGTGGTGGCCCTGAGGCGTGAGTGAGGAAGGAAGAAGGAAGAGGGAAGAGGGAAGAGGGGGAAAGCTGCCACCGGGGTTGGCGAATCCCCTCTTCCTTACTTCCTTCGTCCCTCCGACGTCACACCAGTCCCGGGAGGAACCCATGACGCGCGCGTCCCCGCATGACACGCTGCCCGGCCCGCAGTCGGCCGCCTGGCTGGAGGAGAAGGACCGGTGGGTCGCCCGCGCCATCGGCATCCACCTGCCTGCCGTCGTCGCGCGGGCCGAGGGCGCGATCCTGCAGGACCTGGACGGGCACACCTTCATCGACCTGGCCGGCGGGGTGGGATGCATGAACGTGGGCCACTCCCACCCCGCGGTGGTCGCCGCGGTGGTGGAGCAGGTTGGCAGGTTCACCCACACCGACTTCAGCGTGGCTCCCTACGAGGGCTACATCCGGCTGTGCCGCCGCCTGTGCCAGCTGGCCCCGGGCCCGCGGCCCAAGAAGGCCCTGCTGCTCAACTCGGGCACCGAGGCGGTGGAAAACGCCGTCAAGATCGCCCGCGCCGTCACCGGGCGGCCCGCCCTGGTGGCGTTTGAGGGAGCGTTCCACGGCCGCACCTACATGAGCCTGTCCCTGACCAGCAAGATCGATCCCTACAAGCGCAACTTCGGCCCGTTCATGCCCGAGGTCTACCGGGTGCCGTATCCCGACCCCTACCGCCTCCCCGACGCCACCCGCACGGTCCTGCGGCGCCTGGAGGACCTGTTCACCGCCCACGTGCAGGCCGACCGGGTGGCGGCCTTCGTGGTGGAGCCGGTCCTGGGCGAGGGCGGATTCGTGGTCCCCCCTCCCGACTTCTTCCCCCAGCTGCGGGCCCTGGCCGACCGCCACGGCATCCTGCTCATCGTGGACGAGATCCAGACCGGGTTCGGCCGCACCGGGCGGATGTTCGCCATCGAGCACTGGGGGGTGGAGCCCGACCTGATGACGGTCGCCAAGTCCCTGGCGGCGGGCCTGCCCCTCTCGGCGGTGGTGGGCGCGCGGGAGATCATGGACGCGCTGCCGGAAGGGTCCCTGGGCGGCACCTATGTGGGCAACCCCGTGGCGTGCGCCGCGGCGCTGGCGGTCCTGGAGGTGATGGAAGCGCAGCGCCTGACCGACCGCGCCGCCGCCCTGGGCGCGCGGATGCTGGAGCGGTTCCGCGCCCTGGCCGCCCGGGTGCCCCTGGTGGGCGACGTGCGGGGGCTGGGCGCGATGGTGGCCATGGAGCTGGTGCGGGATCGCGCCACCCGCGAGCCGGCCCCGCGGGAAACCCTTGAGGTGACCCGCCGCGCCGCCTCCCGCGGCGTCCTGGTGCTGCGGGCGGGGCTGTACAACAACGTGATCCGCATCCTGACGCCGCTGGTCATTCCCGACGACCTGCTGGACCAGGCCCTGGACGTGCTGGAGGAGTGCGTGCTGGAGGTGTCTCAATCTGCGCAATCTCCTCAATCTACGCAATCTGCTCAATCCGATTGCGCAGATCGCGCAGATCGCGGAGATCGCGTAGATTGAGTAGATCGAGTAGATTGAGTTACAATGGCCGGCAGGATGGCGGACCCCTTCGTCCACCTGCACCTGCACACCGAGTACAGCCTGCTGGACGGACACAGTCGCATCAGCTCCCTGGTGGCGCGGGCGGTGCAGCTGGGTCTGCCGGCCCTGGCGATCACCGACCACGGCGCCATGTATGGCGTCGTGGAGTTCTACCTGCGGGCCAAAGACGCCGGCATCACCCCCATCATCGGCGTGGAGGCCTACGTGGCCCCCCGGCGCATGACCGACCGCGACCCCCGCCTGGACGCCACCACCTTCCACCTGGTCCTGCTGGCCACCACCCTGGAGGGGTACCGCAACCTGATCCGCCTGACCACCGCGGCCCACCTGGACGGGTTCTACTACAAGCCCCGCATCGACAAGGAGCTGCTCGCCCGCCACAGCCGCGGCCTGGTGGGGTTGTCCGGCTGCCTGAAGGGCGAGATCACCCAGGCGATCCTGCGGGGCGACCTGACCCAGGCGCGGGAGCTGGCCGCCCAGTACCGGGACATCTTCGGCCCCGGCAACTTCTACCTGGAGGTTCAGGACCACGGCCTGCCCGAGCAGCGCGAGAACATTGCGGGCATGCGCCAGCTGGCCCGGGACCTGGGGCTGCCCCTGGTGGCCACCAACGACGTCCACTACGTCATGCGGGAGGACGCCGACGCCCAGGACGCCCTCATGTGCATCCAGATGAACGTGAACCTGGATGCCGTCGACAAGCCCCGCATGGGCCAGACCCCCGAGTTCTACCTCAAGTCCTCGGAGGAGATGGCGCGCCTGTTCGCCGACCTGCCCGAGGCCCTGGCCAGCACCCGGGAGATCGCCGAGCGGGTGTCCGTGGAGCTGGACCTGGGCGAGGTGAAGCTGCCCCACTTCCCGGTTCCGGAGGGGGAGACTCCCGACTCGTACCTGCGGGCGCTGTGCGAACAGGGCCTGCGGCGGATCTACGGCCGGATCACCCCCGAGGCCCGGCAGCGCCTGGACTACGAACTGGGCATCATCGCCCGCATGGGATATGCGCCGTACTTCCTGATCGTCCAGGACTTTGTCCGGTTCGCCAAGAGCCGCGGGATCCTCACCACCGTGCGGGGGTCAGCGGCGGGCAGCCTGGTCCTGTACGCCCTGGGCGTGACCGACGTGGATCCCCTGCAATACCGGCTGCCCTTCGAGCGCTTCCTCAACCCTCAGCGCTACACCCTGCCGGACATCGACGTGGACTTCATGGACAGCCGGCGGGACGAGGTCATCCGCTACGTGATCGCCACCTACGGGGCCGATCATGTGGCCCAGATCATCACCTTCGGCACCATGGGGGCGCGCCAGGCGGTGCGGGACGTGGGGCGGGTCATGGGGATGTCCTACGGGGACGTGGACCGCATCGCCAAGCTCATCCCGTTCAACGCTACCCTGGACGAGGCTCTGCGCAGCGAGCCGGAACTGCAGCGCCAGGCGGAGGCCAACCCCCAGGTCCGGCGCCTGCTGGAGCTGGCCCGCAAGCTGGAGGGGGTGGCCCGCCACGCCAGCACCCACGCCGCCGGCCTCATCATCTCCCGGGACCCCCTCATCGAGCACGTGCCCCTGCAGAAAGCCACCCGGGGCGACCTGGTGATGACCCAGTACGACATGACGGCGGTGGAGAAGATCGGCCTGCTCAAGATGGACTTTCTGGGGCTGGCCAACCTCACCATCCTGGACACCGCCCTGAAGATCATCGAGTCCACCCGGGGCGTGCGCATCGACCTGGCCCGGATCCCCCTGGACGACCCCCGCACCTACCAGCTGCTCTCGGCCGGCGAGACCGTGGGCGTGTTCCAGCTGGAGGGCGCCGGCATGACCCGGTACCTCAAGGAGCTGCGGCCGTCCACCATCCAGGACATCATGGCCATGGTGGCGCTGTTCCGCCCCGGCCCCATGGCCAGTATCCCCACCTACATCCGGCGCAAGCACGGCCTGGAGCCCATCACCTACCTGCACCCGTCCCTGGAGCCGGTCCTCCGGGAGACCTACGGGGTGATGGTCTACCAGGAGGACGTCATGGCCGTGGCCCAGGCCGTGGCCGGGTTCACGCCGGCCGAGGCGGACGTCCTGCGGTACGCCATCGGCAAGAAGATCCGCGACCGCCTGCAGCAGCAGCGGGCCAAGTTCCTGGCGGGCTGCGTGGAGCGGGGAGTCCCCCTCGAGGTCGCGGAGCAGATCTTCGAGCAGTTTGAGCCCTTCGCCCGCTACGGCTTCAACCGGGCCCACGCCGCCTGCTACGGGCTCATCGCCTACTACACCGCCTACCTCAAGGCCAACTATCCCGCCGAGTACATGGCGGCGGTGCTGACCAGCGAGGCGGGCAACACCGAGAAGGTGGCCGCCGCGGTGGCCGAGTGCCTGCGCATGGGCATTCGGGTCCTGCCCCCCGACGTCAACGAGTCCGGGGAGTCCTTCACCGTCGTGGGACCCGACGCCATCCGGTTCGGGCTGACGGCCATCAAAAATGTGGGGGCCGGAGCGGTGGAGGCCATCCTCCAGGCCCGCCGGCAGGGCGGCCCGTTCACCTCCCTGGCCAACCTGGTGGAGCGGGTGGACCCCCGGGTGGTGAACAAGCGGGTGCTGGAGAGCCTGATCAAGGCGGGAGCCCTGGACTCCCTGGGGGCGGGGCGCGCCCAGATGCTCCAGGCCCTGGACGCCACCCTGGAGGCGGCCCAGCGGGTGCAGCGGGCGCGGGCGTCGGGGCAGACGGGGCTGTTCGAGCTGGCCGGGGATCCGCGGCCCGAGCCGGAGGCCGTGGCGGTGGACGAGTTCTCCCGGGACGAGCTGCTGGCCATGGAGAAGGAGATGCTCGGCCTGTACATCTCCGATCACCCCCTCCGGCACGCCCACGCCCGGCTGGCCGCCCGGACGTCGGTGGCCCTGAGCCAGCTGGGAGAGCTGCCGGACAAGACGGCGGTGGCGGTGGGCGGTCTGATCACGTCCGTGAAGCGGACCACCACGCGCAGCGGCGCGGCCATGGCCTTCGTGACCCTGGAGGATCTCACCGGCACCTGTGAGGTGATCGTCTTCCCCAAGACCTACGAGCAGGCGCACCTGGTGCTCAAGCGGGACGCGGTGGTGGTGGTGCGCGGGCGGGTGGACGTGACCGAGCAGCAGGCCAAGGTCCTGGCCGACCGGGTGGTGCCCCTGGAGGAGGCCGAGGAGGTGGAGCCCCTGCTCCCGTCCGGCGGGGTCCCGGAGGCCGACGGGAACGGCGCGGAGCCCGCGCGGCCGGCCGCCCTGCACGTCCGGGTGGACACCCGCCGGTGCGGCGAGGACGGGCTGCTGCGACTGCGGGAGGTCCTGAGCCGGCGGCGCGGGCCCGCCCCGGTGTTCCTGCACCTGATCACCGGCGGGCGGGAAGTGGTGATGAACGCCCGCGACCTGCAGGTTCACCCCTCCGCCGACCTGCAGGCCGAGATCGAACAGCTGCTGGGCGCCGGCAGTGTCTGGCAGGAGTGATGCCGTGCGGCGTCCGTGGGGGCCGTACCTGCTGATCACCGTCACCCTGGCGGCCATGGGCTTTCTGGTGGTCGCCCACCTGCGGGCCAGCCGCGCGCTGTCCCAGCAGCCGGAGATCCCCACCCGCAACGTGTACGCCCTGGCCACGCTCCTGCGGGAAGAGCAGACGGCCCGGCGCGCCCTGGAGGCCCAGGTGACGGACCTGCGGCGCCGCCTGGAGACCTACGAGAGGGCCGCCAGTGAGGGGCGCAGCCTCGCCGAGGCCATGGGCCGCGAACTGGAGACGCTGCGGGTGGCCCTGGGGCTGAAGGCGATGCGGGGGCCCGGGGTTGTGGTGCGCCTGGCGGATCCGCCGGAGCAGCCCAAGGGCGGGCCGGTGGTGGTCACCTACCAGGACCTGGTGGCGGTGATCAATGAGCTGTGGGCGGCCGGGGCCGAGGCGGTGGCCGTCAACGGCCAGCGGGTCACAGCCACGACCGGGATCAGCCAGGTGGGCGGCACCGTGGTGGTGAACCTGCAGCGCCTGACGGGGCCGTTCGTCATCGTGGCCCTGGGGGACCCCAACACCCTGGAGGGAGCGCTGACCATCCGCGGCGGCCTGGTGGAGGGGCTGCGGGCGCTGGGACTGCAGATCACCATCACCCGCAAGGATGCCCTGGTGGTCCCGGCCTACAAGGGGACCTTCACCTTCGAGCACGCCCGTCCGGTGGAGTGACCGAGGCGCGGCCGCGCACGATGGACCCCGGGCAGGCGGGAAGGCGGGACGGTGCCGCGGACGGCGCTCCCGCGCCGATTCCGCGGCAGGTGGACGTGCTCGTCGCCGGGGCCAGCTTCGGGGGCCTCGCCGCCGCCCAGCGCCTGGCTCCCGCCGGGGACGGCTCCCTGCGGGTGGCCCTGGTGGACCCGCAGCCGGTGGGCGAGGGCGTGACGTCGGCCTGCGCGGCCCCGGTTCGCCTGATCGAGGCCGCCGGCGCCGCCGGGGCGATCCAGCAGGTCCACCACGACCTGGTCATCCACATCGGCACCCGCGCCTGGCGGTGGCCTCTTCCCGAGCCGTTCTGCACGTTTGACTACCGCCGGTTCTGCTCCCTGGCCCTGGATCGGACGTCGGCGTCGGTGGTGCGCGCGGCCGTGCGGGGCCGGGACGCGGGCGCGGTGCGCACGTCGGGCGGGGAGGTGCGGGCGCGCTTCCTCATCGACGCCTCCGGCTGGCGGGCGGCGCTGGCGGGATCTCCGCGGGCGCCGCGGTGGCGGGCGTTCGGCCTGGAGACCGAGGTGGACGGGCAGGCGGATCCCGGGCTGCACTTCCACTTTGTGCCGGAGGCCCCCGACGGGTACGCCTGGGTGTTCCCCTGCGGCGGGCGGGTGCGGGTGGGGATTCTCAGCTACCGCGGCCGCAGCTCCCTGCGCGGCGCCCTGGAGCGGTTCCTGGCGCGGTGGGGACTCCGCGCCCGGGGATTCCACGGCGGATTCCTGGCCGGGGGGCCGGACGAGCCGGTGCGGGACGGGGTGTTCGTCGTCGGCGACGCCGGGGGCCACTGCCTGCCCCTGACGGGGGAGGGCATCCGGACCGCCCTGCTGGCCGGATGGACGTGCGGCTCCCTCGTGGCCGAGGCCGCCCGGGGACGGCTGTCCGCGGAGGAGGCGCGGCGGGCCTACCGCTCCTACGTGCTCTCCTCCCGCCGGTCTTTCCGGGCCCTGCGGTGGCTGAACAACGTGGTCATCGCCCTGCCGCCCGGCCTTCTGGCGGCGGCTGCCGCCCTGGCGGGCAGGCCCCCCGCGCGGACGTTCCTCCTGCGCCGGTACCTGGAGATCTTCCGGTAGGCCGGCGAGGCTACGCCGGCGCGGGCTGCGCGGTGTCCGGCGCGGCCGCCACCGCGCGGACGCGCAGCCGGCGGGCGGCCCGTTCGGTCATGCGGCAGAACGCGCACACCTCGGCGGTCGTGGGCTGGCCGCAGTGCGCGCAGGCCCGCAGGGTCACCGGCGGACGCTGCCGCTCCAGCGCCGGCCGGACGTGTTCGAGGAAGTTCCAGTACAGGGCCTGCTTGCTTCCCGGAGCGTTCGCCTCGATCAGGTTCAGGGCCTCCTTGATCAGCAGCTGGCGCGCGCCGACGCTGCGGGGGCACTCCTCCAGGATGTAGTCGATGCCGCGGAGGACGCAGTAGGCGGCCGTCTCCCGCTCGGCGATCCGGTACAGGGGCTTCACCTTGCGCACCAGCCCCGGGCCCGCCTCCAGGACGGGAGCCATCCGCGCCAGGGCGTCCGGCTGGCCGGCGATGAGGTTGCCCAGCAGCAGGGCCGCCTCGTCGTCCAGGTTGTGGGCGGTGGCGACCACGTCAAAACCCTGGTCAAGGGCGATCTTGTTGAACAGGTAGCGCTTGGACAGCCCGCACGCGGAGCAGGGAGCCCGCCCGGTCGCCCGCGCCAGGTCCTCCACCCCCGCCCCGGCCACCGTCGGCAGGTGGGCGACCAGCAGCGGCGCCCCGCGGGCGCGGGCGAAGGCCTCGCAGGCGCGCTGGGAGGCGTCCGAGTACCCGCCCAGCCCCAGGTGGATGTGCAGCCCGGTGGCCTGGTAGCCCAGCCGCAACAACGCATCCCACAGGGCCAGGCTGTCCTTGCCCCCCGACACCGCCACCAGGACCCGGTCCTGCGGGGTGAACATCCGCTCGGAGGTCACGGCCCGCTGCACCTGCCGCTCGAACCACTCGACGAAGTGCGGCCCGCAGAGGGTGGTCCGGTGCCGGCGCACGTCGACGGCGGCGGGCTCCCCGCACCGGTCGCAGCGGAGGGCGCCTCCGGAGACCACCGGCCGGATCTCCAGGGTGTCGTCGGGGCCCACCTCGGCGTCGAGGGGCAGCAGGGTGTCGTTGCGGATGACCAGGACGCTTTCGGGGTTGATCCCCAGCCGGGTCAGGATGTCCCGCACCCGTCCGGCGTCGGGGAGTTCCACATCCCGCCGCTGGTGGCGAATCCTGACCTTCATGGCGCACCTCCGAGGGTCCGCCGTCCGCCCGCGCGGGCCCGCAGCCCGCGCCATCCAGGGTCATCATAGGGGGCGCCGTCGGCCCGGGCAAGGCGCGCCCGCAGGGCCCGCGGCGGCCGTGGAGCCCCCCGGACCGCGGGCCGTATAATAGCGGTGCAGGCGCCGGGGTGGCGGAACTGGCAGACGCGGCAGACTCAAAATCTGTCGGGCTGAACAGCCCGTGTGGGTTCGACTCCCACCCCCGGCACCAGCGGCGGTGGACCTGCGCACGCAGCGCGACCTTTGCCCGACCCCTGGCGGCCGGCATCCCGCCAGCGCCACCCCCTGTCGGCCCGAGGCGGGGGCGCGCCGTCCCGGTGCCGTCGGCCCGTCCGGGCGCGGCCGGGCCCGCGGGGGAGCGTAGGGGCGGACTCCGCCGGGGGCGAAGACCACCTGGGCCATGACCCGGACCGAGACCGCCGAGCGACCACGCGAAACCGTCCCGCAGGCGGAGGAACAGGAACGCCGGCCCACCGTGGTCCTCATCGACGCCAACGGGCTGGTCTACCGGGCCTTCTTCGCGCTGCCCTACTTCACCACCAGCGACGGGCGCCCCACCAATGCCGTCTACGGGTTCACCACCATGGTGCTGAAGATCCTGGACGAGGTGCGGCCCGACTATGTGGCCGCCGCCTTCGACCGGGCGGCCCCCACGTTCCGCCACGTCCAGTACCGGGAGTACAAGGCGACCCGCCAGCGGATGCCCGACGACCTGCGCCCCCAGCTGGCCCTGGCCAAGGAGATCCTGCAGGCCCTGGCCGTGCCCATCTTCGAGGTGGACGGCTACGAAGCCGACGACGTGCTGGGCACCATCGCCCGGCAGGCGGCGGCCGACGGCGCGGACGTGCTCATCGTGACCGGGGACCTGGACGTGCTGCAGCTGGTGGACGACCGCATCCGGGTAATGGTCACCAGCCGCGGCATCACCGACACCACCGTCTACGATGCGGAGGCGTTCCGGGCGCGCTTCGGGTTCGAGCCCGCCCGGCTGCCCGATTACAAGGGGCTGACCGGCGATCCCACCGACAACCTCCCCGGGGTGCCGGGGGTGGGAGAGAAAACCGCCCGCCAGCTGATCCAGCGGTTCGGCACCCTGGACGCGCTGCTGGCGCGGGTGGACCAGGCTCCTCCCAAGCTGCGGGACGTCCTGCGGGCCCACGCCGACCAGATGCGGGAAAGCCGCCGGCTGGCCACCATCGTCACCGACGTGCCGGTGCGGTGGACGTGGGACGACCTGCGGCGGCGGCCGCCGGACCGCGCGCGGCTGCAGGCCCTGCTGGCCGACCTGGAGTTCAAAAGCCTCCTGGAACGGCTGGGGGCGGTATCCGAGGCGCCGGCGGGGCAGTACCGCCAGGTGGACCCCGCCACGCTCGCCCGCACCGTGAACGGCGCGGCGGAGGTGGGCCTGCACCTGGTCCGGGAGCCCGGCCACCCCCTGACGGCCCGCCTGGTGGGCGTGGCGGTGTGCGCGGCCCCCGGGCAGGCGGTATACCTGCCGGTGGACGACGCCGTCCCGGCGGAGGTGCGAGCTCTGCTGGAGGGTCCGGCGCGCAAGGTGAGCGGCGACGCGAAGGCGGACCTGCACACCCTGCGGCGGCTGGGGCTCTCGCCCCGGGGGCTCGACTTCGATGTGGGCATCGCCTCCTACCTGCTGAACCCCGGTCGGCGGACCCACAGCCTGGAGACGGCCGCCTGGGAGTTCCTGGGCTGGCGGCTGCAGGAGGCCGGCGAGGGCGGGGGGCTGGGCCTGGACCGGGATCCGGCCGCCGACGCCTGCCGGGCGGCCGACGCGCTCCTGCGGCTGCGGCCGCTCCTGGAAGAGCGGATGCGGGAGCGGGAGGTCTACGACCTGTTCACCCAGATCGAGATGCCCCTGGCGGCCGTCCTGGCCGCGATGGAGGCGGCGGGAGTGGCGGTGGACGTTCCCTACCTGCGGGAGCTGTCGGCGGAACTGGAGCGCCGCCTGGCGGAGCTGACCGCCGAGATCTACCGGCTGGCCGGGACCGAGTTCAACATCAGCTCGCCCCGCCAGCTGGCCTTTGTCCTGTTCGAGAAGCTGCGGCTGCCTCCGGTGAAGAAGACCAAGACCGGCTACTCCACCGACGCCGAGGTGCTGGAGTACCTGGCGCCCCAGCACGAGATCGTGGCCAAGATCGTCGCCCACCGGGAGCTCACCAAGCTCAAGACCACCTACGTGGACGTGCTCCCGGCCATGGTCCACCCCGCCACCGGGCGCGTCCACGCCACCTTCAATCAGACGGTGGCGGCCACCGGGCGGGTCATCACCACCGATCCCAACCTGCAGAACCTGCCCATCCGGACCGACGAGGGGCGCAAGATCCGCCGGGCCATCGTGGCCGAGCCGGGGCGGCTCCTGCTGGGCGCCGACTACTCCCAGATCGACCTGCGGGTCCTGGCCCACATCACCCGGGACCCGGGCCTGGTGGACGCCTTCACCCGCGGGGACGACATCCACGCCGTCACCGCCAGCGAGCTGTTCGGCGTCCCCCGGGAGGGGGTCACCCCGGACCTGCGCCGCCGGGCCAAGACCATCGTCTTCGGCGTCGCCTACGGCATGAGCGAGTTCGGGGTCGCCGCCCAGCTGGGGATCGGCAAGACCGAAGCCCGGGCCTACATCGAGCGCTACTACGAGCGCTATCCCGGCGTCCGCCGGTACATGCAGGAGATCGTGGAGCAGGCGCGGCGGGACGGGTACGTCACGACCCTCCTCCGCCGCCGCCGCTACATCCCCGAGGTGCACACCCGCAACCGGCCCATCCGCGAGGCCGCCGAGCGCACGGCCATCAACACCCCCATCCAGGGCAGCAGCGCCGACATCATCAAGAAGGCCATGGTCGACCTGTTCCGCCAGGTGCTCCCCCGCTACCCCGGCGCCCTGATGATCCTGCAGATCCACGACGAACTGCTGTTCGAAGCGCCGGCGGCCGACGTCCCGGGCCTCGCCCGGGAGGTCCGGGAGGTCATGGAGCGGACGTATCCTCTGGCGGTGCCCCTGCGGGTGGACCTGAAAGCGGGCCCCAACTGGCGGGACATGGAGCCGCTGGCCTGACCCTCCGGCCGCTGTCCGGAGTCCAGGCCAGGCCGGGGGTCAGGGATCGGGAACAGCTCCCCGCGGTCCCGACCCGAGGCCGGGAGCAGGGGATTGAGGGAGGCGGCATGAAGGTCATCGGCCTCACCGGCGGTATCGCCACCGGCGTCACCACCGTGGCCCGCATGTTCGCCGAGCGGGGAGCGGTGGTCATTGAGGCCGACCGGATCGCCCGGGAGGTGGTGGAGCCGGGCACCGAGGCGTACCGCAAGATCGTGGAGGCTTTCGGCCCGGGGATCCTGCAGCCCGACGGCCGCCTGGACCGCCGGGCGCTGGCCCGCCTGGTGTTCGCCGACGAAGCCGCCCGCCGCCGCCTCAACGCCATCACCCATCCGGAGATCCGCCGCCGCATCCGGGAGGAGATCGCCCGGGTCCGTCAGGCCTCCCCGGACGCGGTGGTCATCATCGACATCCCGCTGCTGCTGGACACCACCGGCCCGGAGGCGTTCGACCTGGAGGGGGTGATTGTCGTCACCGCCCCCCGGGAGGAGCAGATCCGGCGGCTGGTGGCCCGGGACGGGCTCACCCCGGAGGAGGCCGAACGGCGGGTGGCGGCCCAGCGGCCGGTGGCCGAAAAGGAGGCCGAGGCCGACTGGGTCATCGACAACGGGGGCTCCCTGGAGGACACCCGCCGCCAGGTGGACATCCTCTGGCAGGAACTGGCCGGCTGACCCCCATCCGGGGCCCTGCACCGGACCCGTGGTCCCCGTCCGGAGGCCGATGGTATACTTTTTTTATGCGCCGCGCGCGGCGGAGCGGGTTCCCATGGCCGAGTTCAGGATGGTCACCAACCTGGAGCCGCGGGGCGACCAGCCCAAGGCCATCGCCCAGCTGGTGGAGGGGCTGCGCCGGGGGTACCGCTACCAGACCCTGCTGGGGGTCACCGGCAGCGGCAAGACCTACACCATGGCGCGCGTCATCGAGGCGGTGCAGCGGCCCACGCTGGTCCTGGCCCACAACAAGACCCTGGCGGCCCAGCTGTACGGCGAGTTCCGGGAGTTCTTCCCCCACAACGCGGTCCGCTACTTCGTCTCCTACTACGACTACTACCAGCCGGAGGCCTACGTCCCGCAGACGGACCTGTACATCAGCAAGGACGCGTCCATCAACGACGAGATCGACCGGCTGCGCCACGCGGCCACCAAGGCGCTGATGGAGCGCCGGGACGTGATCGTGGTGGCGTCGGTCTCCTGCATCTTCGGCCTGGGCCGGCCCGAGGACTACAAGGAGGTCATGCTCCTGATCCGGCGGGGCGAGCGGCGCACCCGCGAGGACATCCTCCGGCGGCTGGTGGACATCCAGTACGAGCGCAACGACGTGGACTTCGCCCGCGGCCGGTTCCGGGTCCGGGGCGACGTGATCGAGGTGTGGCCGTCCTACGAGGAGCGGGCGGTGCGGGTGGAGCTGTTCGGGGACGAGGTGGACCGGATCCTGGAGCTGCACCCCCTGACCGGAGAGGTGCTGGAGGAGAAGGCGGCGGTGGCCATCTGGCCCGCCAAGCACTGGGTCACCACCGAGGACCGCCTGGAGCGCGCCCTGCGGAGCATCGAGGAGGAGCTGCGGGAGAGGGTGGAGTGGTTCCGCAGCCAGGGCAGGCTGCTGGAGGCCCAGCGCCTGGAGTTCCGCACCCGCTACGACATGGAGCTCCTGCGGGAGGTGGGGTACTGCCCGGGCATCGAGAACTACTCCCGCCACCTGGACGGCCGGCGGCCCGGCGAGCGGCCGGGGTGCCTGCTGGATTACTTCCCCCGGGACTACCTGATGTTCATCGACGAGAGCCACGTGACCGTCCCCCAGATCCACGGGATGCTGGAGGGCGACCGCTCCCGGAAGAAGAACCTCGTGGACTTCGGGTTCCGCCTGCCGTCGGCCTACGACAACCGCCCGCTGTCGTGGGAGGAGTTCGAGAGCCTGATCCATCAGGTCGTCTTCGTGTCCGCCACCCCCGGGGAGTACGAGCGGCAGGTGAGCCAGCAGATCGTGGAGCAGATCGTGCGCCCCACGGGCCTGGTGGACCCCCACGTGGAGGTGCGCCCGGCCCGGGGACAGGTGGATGACCTGATCGCGGAGATCCGGGCCCAGGTGGAGCGGGGCGAGCGCACCCTGGTGACCACCCTCACCAAGCGCATGGCCGAGGACCTGACCGCCTACCTCCAGGAGATGGGGCTGCGGGTCCACTATCTGCACTCGGAGATCGACACCCTCCAGCGGGTGCAGATCCTCAAGGACCTGCGGCTGGGGACCTATGACGTCATCGTGGGGATCAACCTGCTGCGGGAGGGGCTGGACCTGCCGGAGGTGTCCCTGGTGGCCATCCTGGACGCCGACCGGGAAGGCTACCTGCGGTCGGAGACGGCCCTCATCCAGACCATGGGGCGGGCCGCCCGGCACATCAGCGGGCGGGTGATCCTCTACGCCGACGAGGTCACCGACTCCATGCGCCGGGCCATCGAGGAGACCAACCGCCGCCGGGAGATCCAGCTCCGGTACAACGAAGAGCACGGGATCACCCCCCAGTCGGTGGTCAAGCCCATCCGGGACATGATCGACCTGGAGCAGGTGGCGGAGGAGGTGGAGAGCTACCAGCCGGCCACCGAGATCCTCACCGCCCGGGAACTGATCGCCCTGGCGGAGCAGCAGCGGGCCCGGGTCCCCTGGGACGTGGCCCGGCTGCTGATGCTGTCGCCCCAGGAGCTGGAGCAGACCATCGAGGCCCTGGAGCGGGAGATGCGGCGGGCCGCCGCCAACCTGGAGTTTGAAAAGGCTGCCGTCCTGCGCGACCAGATCGCCGAGCTGCGCAAGGGGCTGGGCGAGCCCTACTTTGCCGGCGCCCGGCCCGGGGGACGGGCGCGCGCCCGCCGGGGCGGAAGGCACCGCCGGCGCTGAGGGGGGCGGCGGATCCGACGGGGAGGAGCGTATCCACCGATGCCGCTGGATCGGATCATCGTCCGCGGGGCGCGGGAACACAACCTGAAGAACATCACCGTCGAGATCCCCCGCGACAAGTTCGTGGTCCTGACGGGCATCTCGGGCTCCGGGAAGTCGTCGCTGGCGTTCGACACCATCTACGCCGAGGGCCAGCGCCGGTACGTGGAGTCCCTGTCGGCCTACGCCCGCCAGTTCCTGGGGCTGATGGAGAAGCCCGACGTGGACCACATCGACGGGCTGTCCCCGGCGGTGTCCATCGACCAGAAGGGGGCCCCCCGCAACCCGCGGTCCACGGTGGGCACCGTCACCGAGATCTACGACTACCTGCGCCTGCTGTACGCCCGCATCGGCGTGCCCCACTGCCCCCGGTGCGGCCAGCCCATCGCCCGCCAGACCCGGGAGCAGATCGTGGACCAGGTCCTGGCCCTGCCCGAGGGCGCGCGGATTCAGATCCTCGGCCCCCTGGTGCGCGGGCGCAAGGGCGAGTACCGCCAGCTGTTCGAGGACCTGCGCCGCCAGGGGTTCGCCCGGGTGCGGGTGGACGGGGTGGTCTACGATCTGGGCGAGCCCATCCCCCTGGACAAGAATCGCAAGCACTGGATCGAGGTGGTGGTGGACCGGATCGTGGTGCGGCCCGATGTCCGCTCCCGCCTGGCCGACTCGGTGGAGACCGCCCTCAAGCTGGGCCAGGGGATGGTGTACGTGGACGTCCTCAAGGATGCCGAGGAGCCGTCCCGCCGGGCCCAGGCCCTCATCGACCCCACCAAGGGCCTGCTGGTCTTCAGCCAGCTGTTCGCCTGCCCCGAGCACGGGTCGGTCCTGCCCGAAATCGAGCCGCGGATCTTCTCCTTCAACAGTCCCCACGGGGCGTGCCCCACCTGCACCGGGCTGGGGTTCCGCCAGGAGTTCGACCCCGATCTGATCCTGGATCGCGACAAGTCCCTGGCCGACGGCGCCGTGGTCCCGTGGGCGGCGTCCACCAGCGACTACTACTACGAGCTGCTCCAGTCCCTGGCCGCCCACTACGGGGTGGACATGCGCACCCCGCTGCGCAGGCTGCCGCGGGCGTTCATCGACGTGCTGCTCCACGGGTCGGCCGAGCCCATCCGGGTGCGCTACCACAACCGGTGGGGGGTGCTGCGGACCTACGAGGCCCCCTTTGAGGGCGTCCTCCGCCAGCTGGAGCGCCGCTACCGGGAGACCGAGTCGGACTACATGCGGGAGGAGCTGGAGCAGTACATGACCACCCTCCCGTGCCCGACCTGCCGGGGGACGCGGCTGAAGCCCGAGTCCCTCAGCGTGCGGGTGGGGGGCAAGAACATCGCCGAGCTGACGGCCCTGACGGTGCGCCAGGCGCTGGAGTTCTTCCGCACCCTGCCCCTGTCGGACCGGGAGAGGCTGATCGCCGGCCAGGTCCTCAAGGAGATCACGGCCCGGCTGGGCTTCCTGGTGAACGTGGGGCTGGACTACCTCACCCTCGACCGCCCCGCCTCCACCCTCTCGGGCGGGGAGGCCCAGCGCATCCGGCTGGCCACCCAGATCGGCTCGGGCCTGATGGGGGTCCTGTACGTGCTCGACGAGCCCAGCGTGGGGCTGCACCAGCGGGACAACCGGAGGCTCATCGACACCCTGATGCGCCTGCGGGACCTGGGCAACACCATCCTGGTGGTGGAGCACGACGAGGAGACCATCCGCTCCGCCGACTGGGTGGTGGACATCGGTCCGGGCGCCGGGGCCCAGGGCGGCCAGATCGTGGTCACCGGTACCCCCGAGGACATCGCGCGCCACCCCGACTCCCTCACCGGCCAGTACCTCTCGGGGCGGCGGCGCATCCCGATCCCCGCCCGGCGCCGGCCGCCCACCGGCCGGTTCCTGGTGGTGCGGGGCGCCCGGGAGCACAACCTCAAGAACATCGACGTGGCCTTCCCCCTGGGCCTGTTCATCTGCGTGACCGGGGTGTCGGGGTCGGGCAAGTCCACCCTGGTGGACGAGATCCTCTACCGGGCGGTGGCGGCGCGGCTGCACGGCGCCCGGCTGCGGCCCGGCGCCCACGACCGGGTGGAGGGGCTGGAGCACATCGACAAGGTCATCAACATTGACCAGTCGCCCATCGGCCGCACGCCCCGCTCCAACCCGGCCACCTACACCAAGACCTTTGACCTGATCCGCGAGCTGTTCGCCCAGACCCCCGACGCCCGGATGCGCGGCTACACGCCGGGGCGGTTCTCCTTCAACGTCCGGGGCGGGCGGTGCGAGGCCTGCGAGGGAGACGGCATCGTCCGCATCGAGATGCACTTCCTGCCCGACGTCTACGTCCCCTGCGAGGTGTGCAAGGGCACCCGGTACAACCGCGAGACCCTGGAGGTGCGCTACAAGGGCAAGACCATCGCCGATGTCCTGGCGATGTCGGTGGCCGAGGCGCTGCAGTTCTTCGAACACATCCCGCGCCTGCGCCGCAAGCTGCAGACCCTGGACGACGTGGGCCTGGGGTACATCGCCCTGGGCCAGCCGGCCACGACCCTCTCGGGCGGCGAGGCCCAGCGGGTGAAGCTGGCCGCGGAGCTGTCCCGCCGGGACACGGGGCGGACCCTGTACATCCTGGACGAACCCACCGTGGGGCTGCACTTCGCCGACGTGGAGCGGCTGCTCCAGGTCCTGCACCGGCTGGTGGACGCCGGCAACACCGTGGTGGTGATCGAGCACAACCTGGACATCATCAAGACGGCCGACTGGGTCATCGACCTGGGGCCCGAGGGCGGCGACCTGGGCGGGGAGGTGATCGCCCAGGGCACTCCCGAGGAGGTGGCGCAGGTGCCCCACTCCTACACCGGCCGGTTCCTGCGCCGGGTCCTGGCCCGCGAGGCGGACCTGGTCCTGGCCGGCAACGGCCGCCGCCGCCGGCCGCGGAGGAACGGCTGACCGCCGGAGGACGCCATGAAGGTCGAGCGTTTTGAGATGGAACGCTACCAGTCGACCTGGGAGCCGGTGGTCCAGTACAACCTGGCCGACAGCGGCGTCCACCCGCTGACCCTGGCGGCTCTGGTGGACCACTCCTGGATCCGCGAGGTCCTGGCCCGGGAGCAGATCGGGTACGGGCACACCAACGGCAGCCCGGAGCTGCGGGCGGCCATCGCCGGCCTGTACCACGGTGCGGGGCCCGAGCACGTCCTGGTCACCACCGGCAGCGCCGAGGCCAACTTCCTGGTCACCTGGGCCCTGCTGGAGCCCGGGGACGAGGTGGTGGTGATGCAGCCCACCTACATGCAGATCCCCCTGCTGGCGCGGTCGTGGGGGGCGGTGGTGCGCCCGTGGTGGCTGCGGGAGTCGCTGCAGTGGGCGCCGGACCCCGAGGAGCTGCCCCGCCTGGTCACCGACCGCACGCGGGCCATCGTGGTGTGCAACCCCAACAACCCCACCGGCGCGGTCCTGTCGGCGGAGGCGATGAACGCCGTGTGCGCCGCCGCCGCCCGGGTGGGGGCCTGGGTGGTGGCCGACGAAGTCTACCGGGGCGCCGAGCTGGATGGTCACCCGACCCCGTCCTTCTGGGGCCGCTCCCCCCGTACCATCGTCACCGGAGGACTGTCCAAAGCCTTCGGGCTGCCGGGGCTGCGGATCGGGTGGGTGGTGGCTTCCCCCGAGATGGTGCAGACCCTGTGGGGGTACCACGACTACACCACCATCGCCCCCTCTGCCCTCAGCGACCAGCTGGCCCGGATCGCCCTGGGGCCCCGGGCCCACCACCGCCTGGCCACCCGCACCCGCCTGATCCTCACCGAGAACCTCGGCGTGCTGCGGGAGTGGGTGGATGGCCTGGGCGGCCTGGTCCGCTGGGTGCCGCCCCGGGCCGGCGCGGTGGCGTTCCTGCGCTACCAGCCGGCCATCAACTCCACGGACCTCGCCACCCGGCTGCGGCAGACCCACGACGTCCTGGTGGTGCCCGGCGACCACTTCCAGATGGACGGCTACATCCGCATCGGCTACGGAGGGGAGGGGCGCCGGCTGCAGGAAGGGCTGCGGCGCCTGGGGGAGTTCCTGCGCTCCGTGGAAGGGTGATCTGGCCGTGAGCGCGGCCGACCTGACGGCCCTGGAGGAAAAGCTGAAGGTCCTGCCCGCCCGTCCCGGCGTGTACCTGTTCCGGGATGCCCAGGGACGGGTCATCTACGTGGGCAAGGCGGCCTCCCTGCGGGCCCGGGTGCGCCAGTATTTCCAGGACAGCGCCCACGCGGACAGCCCGCGCATCCGCCACCTGGTGGGCAAGATCGCCGACTTCGAGGTGATCGCCTGCGCCACCGAGGTGGAGGCGCTGATCCTGGAGACCAACCTCATCAAGCAGCACCGGCCCCCCTACAACGTGCGGATGGCCGACGACAAAGCCTTTCCGTACGTGAAGATCACCCACGAGGCGTTCCCGCGCATCCTGATGACCCGCAAGGTGGTGCGGGACGGCGCCAAGTACTTCGGGCCGTATCCGTACCACGAGCCCAAACTGGTCCGCCGCACCATCCGCACCATCCGGCGGCTGTTCAAGCTCCGGTCCTGCGCCATCGAGATCACCCGGGACCTGCCCCGCCCCTGCCTGGACTACGACCTGGGGCTGTGCACGGCGCCGTGCGTGGCCTGGGGGGCCACCGCCGAGCAGTACGCCGAGCAGGTCCGCCGGGCGGTTCTGTTCCTGGAGGGGCGGCAGGCCTCCCTGGTGGAGGAGCTGCGGGAGGAGATGCGGCGCGCCGCCGAGTCCCTCCAGTTCGAGCGGGCCGCCCAGCTGCGGGACCAGGTGCAGGCCCTGGAGGCCATCGCCGAGCGGCAGCGGGCGGCGGGGGCGGACCTGCAGGACCGGGACGTGGTGGCGGTGGCCCACGCCGGCAACACGGCGTGCGTGCAGATGTTCTACGTGCGGGCCGGCCGGCTGCAGGGCCAGGAGCACTTCCTGCTGGAGGGCGTGCGCGGTCTGAGCCGCGGCGAGATCCTCGGGGCTTTTCTGACCCAGTACTACCAGGAGGCGCCCTCGGTGCCTCCGGAGATCCTGCTCCAGGACGAGGTGGCCGACAGTGACCTCATCGCCGAGTGGCTGGCCCAGCGCCGCGGCGGCCGGGTGAGCATCGTGGTGCCCCAGCGGGGGGAGCGGGCCGGCCTGGTCCAGATGGCCGCCGAGAACGCCGCCCTGTTCCTCCACCAGGAGCGGGCGCGGGTGGCCGGGGCGGAGGGGGCGGCCCTGCGGGAGCTGCAGGAGGTCCTGGGTCTGGAGACCCTGCCCTTCCGGATCGAGGCCTACGACGTCAGCAACTTCCAGGCGGGCGAGACGGTGGGGTCGCTGGCGGTGTTCGAGGGCGGACGCCCCCTCAAGAGCGCCTACCGGAGGTTCCGCATCCGGTGGACCGACGGCCCCAACGACTACGCGGCCCTGCAGGAGATGCTGCGGCGGCGGTTCGCCCGGGGCCGGGAGGAGCAGGAGAAGCTGGACCGCGACGAGGCCGTGCCCGTCCGATGGTCGGTGATGCCGGACCTGATCCTCATCGACGGCGGTCGCGGCCAGCTGTCCGCCGCCCTGGAGGTGCTCTTCGAATACAACGTGACCGCGCCCGCCGTCGGACTGGCCAAGCGCGAGGAGCACCTGTTCCTTCCCGGCTCCGCCGAGCCCCTGGTCCTGCCCCGGGAGTCCCAGGCCCTGCAGCTGCTCCAGCGGGTGCGGGACGAGGCGCACCGGTTCGCCCACGCCTATCACCAGAAGCTGCGCGAGCGGCGGATCGTCTTTTCGGTGCTGGACGACATCCCCGGCATCGGCGAGAAGCGCAAGCGGGAGCTGATCCGCCGCTTCGGGTCGGTCCGGCAGATCCGGCAGGCCTCCGAAGAACAGCTGGCGGAGGTGCTGGGCCCCCGCCTGGCCCGCCGGGTGGCCGAGTTCCTCCGGGAGCACCCCGACGTGTCCGTGCGGGACGAGGCGGTGCGCGTGGACGGGACATCCCCCGCAGGATAGGGGGAGGACAACAGAGCCAGAAGAATAGCCATGTGAGACCTCCCCCGGCCCGCCCCGGGCGGAGGTCCGGGAGGCGGGGTGCGTGCGGGTGGCCAACGCGGTGGACCTGAACAACCGCGCCCACGAGCTGGTGCGCCACGCGCTGGCCCACGCCCCTGCGCCCCGGCCGGCGCGCCCGGCGGCGCTGCGGGTCACCTCGGTGCGGGGCCTCCCCGGAACCGTGTACGTCGCCTACACCGAGCGGGGCGTGTGCGCCGTGGACCTGGCACCCGACGAGGCCGCCTTTGTCCGCCACCTGCGCCGCCGGTTCGGCCTGCCGGCGGCCCGCGACCCGCGTCCGCCCCGCGACCTGGTGCGCCGCCTGCGGGCGTTCTTCCGGTCCCTGGGGCGCTACGACGGTCCCGTGGACCTGGGCCTGGTGGGGCCGTTCGAGCGCCGGGTGCTGGAGCTGCTGCGCGCCATCCCCCGCGGTGAGGTGCGGACCTATCGGGACATCGCCCGGGCCCTGGGCTATCCCGGCGCGGCGCGGGCGGTGGGACAGGCCTGCGCCCGCAACCCCGTCCCCCTCATCATCCCCTGCCACCGGGTGATCCGCAGCGACGGGCGGCCGGGCGGGTACTCTCTCCGGGGCGGGGTGGCGCTCAAGCGCCGCCTGCTGCTCCGGGAGGGCGTGGACCTCGGCGGGCGCCCCGCCCGGGGGCGGGCGCGGTGAGCGTCGCGCCGGCGGCGCCGGAGGTGGCCGTCGACGTCCGGGGCCTGACCAAACGATTCGCCATCCGGATCACCGACGGCGGCCCCCCGGGGGGGCTCCGCCCGGCGGCTCCCCAGACCATCGCCGCGGTCGAGGACGCGACATTCCAGGTCCGCCGCGGCGAGCTGCTGAGCCTGCTGGGACCCAACGGAGCCGGCAAGACCACCCTCCTGCGGGTGCTGGCGACCCTGCTCGCGCCCACGGCGGGCACCGCCCGGGTGTGGGGCTATGACGTGGCGACCGCCGGCGCCCAGGTGCGCCGGCACATCGGCGTGGTCCTGGGCGGCGCGCGGGCCGTCTACGGGCGCCTGAGCGGGCGGGAGAATCTGGAGTACGCGGCCGCCCTCCACGGCCTCCCGCGGCCGCGGGCCCGGGAGCGGATCGCCTTTCTGCTGGACCTGGTGGGGCTGGCCCCGCGGGCCGATGACCTGGTGGAGCGCTACAGCACCGGAATGCGGCAGAGGCTGGCGCTGGCCCGGGCGCTGGTGCACGATCCCCCCGTGCTGCTGCTGGACGAGCCGACGGCGGGGCTGGATCCGGCGGGCGCGCGCGTGGTGCGGGACCTGATCGGCCGGCTGTGCCGGCAGGAGGGCAAGACGGTGCTGCTGGCGACCCACCAGATGGACGAGGCCGACCGGCTCTCCGACCGCGTGGGAATCCTCGACCGCGGCCGCCTGGCGGCTCTGGACTCGCCGGCCGCCCTCAAGAGCGCGCACGGGGGCGGTCCCGTCCTGCGGCTGGTGGCGGAGGGGCCGGTGGGCGATGCGCTGCACACCCTGCCCGGCGCGGCAGCGGTGTCCGTGCGGCCGACGGCGGCGGACGGGCTGTGGGAGATCGAGGCCCGCCTGTCCGATCCCGGCCGGGCGCTCTCCCTGGCGGCGAAGGTCGCCCGGCACGCCGGGCGGATCCGCCGCCTGCAGGTGGTCGAGCCCTCCCTGGAAGACGTCTTCTTCGCGCTGACCGGCCGGAGACTGCACCCGTGACCTGCGCGGCAGGGGGCGGTCCGCCGGTCGCCGGGTGACGGGCTCAGCGTCTCCACCCTCCTGCCGCCCGAGGGCGCGCCTGCGGACGCATACTGGCCTGGCGGACGTATACTGAAAGAAAGTGCGTGGAACCGCCACAATGGCGACAGACCCCCTGTACTGGGCATGGGCCCTGGTGCCGCTCGCGCCGCGCGGTGGCCCGCCCGAGGCCTCTTTCCAGCGCCTGCGGGTGATCGCTCCCGAGCCCGACCTGCGCCAGACGGCCGCCGAACTGGTCCGGCTGGGCGGGTGGGCCTCCGGCCCCGCAGCGGCGTCGCCGCCCCTGCAGGCGCACCGGCAGATCGAGCTGGCCGCCACCCTGGCGCAGTACCAGCGCCTGCTGCCTGCGGTGCCCGAGCCGGTGGCGCGTGCGGTGGGTGCCACCCTGTCGCGCATCCAGGCGCCCCCGCCGGCGATGGTGGCGGGCCGGCACCGGCTGGACTTCAGCTCCCGGGTCTACATCGCCGGCATCCTCAACAACACCCCGGATTCTTTCTACGACCGCGGCCGGTACTTCGGGCTGGACCGGGCCCTGGCGCGGGCCGAGGAGATCGTCCGGGAGGGGGCCGACGTGATCGAGGTGGGCGGGGAGACCGCCCAGGAAGGCCCGCCGGTGCCCGTGGACGAGGAGATCCGGCGGGTGGCGCCCCTGGTGGAAGAACTGGTGCGCCGCTATGACCTGCCGGTGGCCGTGGACACCTACAAGCCCGACGTGGCGCGGGCCGCCCTGGAGGCGGGGGCGGTCCTGGTCAACGACATCAGCGGGGCCGCCGACCCCCGGATGGCCGACGTGGTGGCCGCCGCCGAAGCGGGCATCGTGGTGATGCACCTGCACGGCCGCCCCCGCCAGCGCTACCAGGACCTGGAGGTGCCGTCCATGATGGACTGGGTGGCGGCCTTCCTGTTCCGGCGCACCGAGGAGCTGGTGGCGGCGGGCGTCCCGCGGGACCGGATCCTGGTGGATCCGGGGCTCGACTTCGGCAAGCACCCGTCGCGGGATCTGGAGCTCATGGTCCGGCTGCCGGAGCTGCGCAGCCTGGGCTACCCGATCTTCGTCGCCACATCCCGCAAAGACTACATCCGCGACCTGCTGGGCCTGCCGCCCGACGACCTGCTGGAGGGCACCGCGGCGGCGGTGGCGTTTGCCATCGCCCAGGGCGCCAACATGCTGCGGGTCCACGACGTGCGGGCGATGGCGCGGGTGGCTCGCATGATGGAGTTCTTCTGCGGCCACGCGTCCCCGGCCCCGGCGGCCGCGGGATCGTCTGGCCGCTCGGGCCGGGCAGACAAGGAGGGGTAGGGCGTGGACAGGGCAGCCATCGAGCAGGCCGTGCGGGGCATCCTCGTGGCCATCGGCGAGGATCCGACCCGGGAAGGCCTGCGGGAGACACCCCGGCGGATCGCCGAGATGTACGAGGAGTTGTTCAGCGGGCTGACCGAAGACCCGCGGGAGCTGCTGGACACGTGGTTCGACGACGAGGATCACCATGAGATGGTCATCGTGCGGGACATTCCCTTCTACTCGATGTGCGAGCACCACTTCCTGCCCTTCCACGGCGTGGCCCACGTCGGGTACATCCCCCAGGGGCGCATCCTGGGCGTCAGCAAGGTGGCGCGGCTGGTGGAGATCCTGGCCCGCCGCCCCCAGGTCCAGGAGCGGCTGACCAGCCAGATCGCCGACTTCCTCTGCCAGGGCGGCCTGAACGCGCTGGGCTCGGGGGTGGTGATCGAGGCCGAGCACCTCTGCATGACCGCCCGGGGGGTCCGCAAGCCCGGCAGCAAGGTGGTCACCTCCGCCACCCGTGGCATCTTCCGGGAGGACCCCCGCACCCGGGCCGAGTTCTTCGCCATCGTGGAGGGCCGCAACCGGACGTAAACCCGCCTCTCCGGCGGCGCGTGCCAGGACCGTCCGGAACCCGGTCTGCCGGGGATGGTGGGCGGGGAGGGAGTCGAACCCCCAGGGTCCCTGCGGACCAGAGGCTTTTAAGGCCCCCGCGTTTGCCGGTTTCGCCACCCGCCCGCGGTGGACCGGCTCGTCGGTCAGGTGTGGAGGCGGCGCCCGGATTCGAACCGGGGAATGGAGGTTTTGCAGACCTCTGCCTTGCCTCTTGGCTACGCCGCCCTGGAGCGGGAGACGGGACTTGAACCCGCGACCTTCTCCTTGGCAAGGAGACGCTCTACCTCTGAGCTACTCCCGCGCGCCGGTCCCGGGAGCCCACTCCCGGGCCGCGCCTCCATTATAGACGGGTCCGGCGGCCCGCAAAAGGCCCGCCCGGACCTACTGGCGGACGAAGAGAAAGTATATCAGCAGCAGGACCACCAGCCATCCCACCCAGTCCACGGCCCGCTCCTTCCCGCCGCGCGGCGCAGCCGCGCAGGCTTGCCAAGGGTATACCCTCCTCCTATAATACGGGTGCAGCAGCGCCCACGTAGCTCAGGTGGCAGAGCGTGTCCTTGGTAAGGACAAGGTCACCGGTTCGAGTCCGGTCGTGGGCTCCAGCGGGTGACTCGTGAGACGTGGCCGGGAAGGCTGGGCGGCGCCTCACGAGTCATTGTGCTGACAGAGCCCACACCCTGCCAGGGTCCGGCGGGAGGCACGGCAGGAGACAGACGGGGGAGGCCAGCGATGAGCAAGCCGAAGTTTGAGCGGACGAAGCCGCACGTGAACGTGGGGACGATCGGGCACGTGG